>CALXDY010000072.1 GCA_944387225.1 uncultured Oscillospiraceae bacterium
CTGGGAGCAGTACGGCTCCGCCACCGCCCTGATCCGCATGACCCGGGAGGCCATGGAGACCAACCGGGACAGCCTGCTGTGGCAGGTCTGCGGCGGCGATTCTGGCAAGGTAGAGGGACGGACCCCCTTCCAGGCGGCGGGGCAGGGGGATGAAACCGCCCGCCGGGTGCTGGAAGATTACCTGGATCATTTGGCCGCCGGCCTGATCGGGCTAAGCAACATTCTGTTCCCCCAGGTGATCTGTCTGGGCGGGGGAGTCAGCGGTGCTCCGGAGGAGCTGCTGCTCAATCCCCTGCGGCAGCGGGTACATCAGGGATGCTTCGACAAGTCCCATCTGCCCCGGATCGAGCGGGCCAGTCTGGGCAACGATGCGGGTGTGGTGGGCGCCGCCATGCTCTGCCAGGTCATGTAGGTGCAAAGGCCCCGGCGCCTGCCGGGGCCGTCTTTCTCACGGCGCAGTTTCTTGTGTAACAGGAGGTTCTATGGATCGTTTTCAATTGCTGGGCGACGCCCTGAACGGCCGCTGCCCGGGACTGGAGCTGCTGTGGGGGGAGGCCATGTCCCGCCACACCACCTTCCGCATCGGAGGCCCGGCCCGGTGCTTTGCCCTTCCCTCCACGGAGGAGGAGCTGCTTGCCTGCCTGGAGGAGGCGGGGAAGCTGGATCTGCCCCTGGTGGTGGTGGGCAACGGCTCCAATCTGCTGGTGGACGACAGGGGAGTTGAGGCACTGGTGGTGTCCACCCTGCGCCTGACCGGTATGAGCCAGGCGGGCCCCGAAATCCTGGAGGTACAGGCGGGGGTTACGCTGGCCCGGCTTTCCACCTGGGCGGCCGGTCTGGGGCTGACAGGACTGGAATTTGCCCATGGCATCCCCGGCACCCTGGGCGGCGCTGTGCTGATGAACGCGGGAGCCTATGGCGGGGAAATGGCCCAGGTGGTGACCTCTGTCCGCACGGCGGGGCTGGACGGCCAGGTGCATACCTGGACGGGGGAGGAACTGGCCTTCGGCTACCGCCGCAGCCGGTTCTCCGGTGGGAAGGAGATCATCCTGTCCGCCCGTCTGGAGCTGCGGCCCGGGGATTCGGAAAAGATCCGGGAGGAGATGGCCCGCCTGGACGGTCAGCGCCGGGAGAAACAGCCCCTGGAATACCCCAGTGCGGGATCCATGTTTAAACGCCCTGCCGGGCATTTTGCCGCCGCCCTGATCGACCAGTGCGGTTTGAAGGGCTTTTCCGTAGGGGACGCCCAAGTGTCGGAAAAGCACGCCGGCTTTGTGATCAACCGGGGGCAGGCCACCTGCGCCCAGGTGATGGAGCTGGTGGAGCAGGTGCGTCTCCGGGTGCGGGAGCAGACCGGTGTGGACCTGGAAATGGAGGTCAGGCGGCTGCCTTGACGGAAGAAAAGAGGAGATTTCCTGTGAAATTTGTCATTATCTCCGGCATGTCCGGAGCGGGGAAGAGCCGGGCGGCCTCTATGATGGAGGACATGGACTACTTCTGTGTGGATAACCTGCCCATCCCTCTGATTCCCAAATTTGCTGAGCTGAGCATGGCGGGAAATGGGGAATATGACCGTGTGGCTCTGGTGACAGACATTCGGGGCGGCAAGAATTTCAACGGGCTGTTCCAGGCGTTGGAGAGTCTGCGGGAGATGAAATGCCCCTACAGCATCCTCTTCATGGAGGCGGATGACGAGGTGATCATCCGCCGGTACAAGGAGAGTAGGCGGGCCCACCCTCTGATGGAGGAGTGCGCCTCCCTGAAAGACGCCATCGCTCTGGAGCGGCGGATGCTGGCCCCCTTACGCCAGCGGGCGGAGCACATTGTGGATACCAGCAGCATGTCCACCCGGGCTCTGCGGGGGCAGCTGGTACGCTGGTACAGCGGCGTGGGGGAAAACCGGCTGATGGAGGTGCGGGTCATCTCCTTCGGCTTCAAGTACGGGATTCCCATTGAGGCTGATCTGGTCTTTGACGTGCGGTTCCTGCCCAATCCCTACTATGTTCCGGAGCTGCGGTCCCTCACGGGACTGGACGCCGGGGTGCGGGATTACGTATATAAGGCGGAGGAGAGCCAGGAGTTTTTCCACCGTCTGATGGACTTTGTGGATTATCTGCTGCCCCGGTATGTCAGCGAGGGGAAAAACGAGCTGGTGATTGCTGTGGGCTGCACCGGGGGACACCATCGCTCTGTGGCCACGGCTCACGCTCTGGCCCAGGAGGTGGCCCGGCGGAACTATCCGGTGCGGGAGGAGCACCGGGATTTGGGACGAAACTAGCTCCGCCGGGGATGGACCGCTGAGGAGGGGATGAGATGGACCAGCGAATTGCCAACGTGCAGCTGTGGGAACGGGGCCCGAAAATCGTGGCCGTCGGCGGCGGAACGGGCCTGTCCACCATGCTTCGCGGACTGAAAAACTATACCAGAAATCTGACGGCCATCGTTACGGTGGCCGATGACGGAGGCGGCTCCGGTATGCTCCGCCGGGATATGGGCATGCTTCCGCCGGGGGACATCCGCCACTGTATGGAAGCCCTGGCCAATGTGGAGCCGGTGATGGAGCGCCTGCTTACCTACCGGTTTACCGAAGGCACCCTGGCGGGGCAATCCTTCGGCAATCTGATTCTGGCTGCATTGAACGGGGTGACTGGCTCCTTTGAGGAGGCGGTGGCCCAGATGGGCCAGGTGCTGGCGGTGACCGGGCAGATCCTGCCGGTCACCAGTGCGGATGTGCAGCTGGAAGCTCTGTTTGAAAACGGCAGTCGGGTGGTGGGGGAATCCCAGATCTCCCACTTCAAAAAACAGCAGGACTGCCGCATTCAGCGGGTGTCCCTGCTCCCCGCCGTGCCCAAGCCGCTGCCTGCCGCCCTGGAGGCCATCGAACAGGCCGACCTGATTCTGCTGGGGCCGGGCAGCCTGTATACCAGCATTATCCCCAACCTGTTGGTGGACGGGATTCCCCAGGCCATCGCCCAATCCCGGGCGCTGAAGCTGTATATCTGCAACATCATGACCCAGGATGGGGAGACGGAGGGTTATACCGCCGCCGACCATGTCCAGGCGCTGATGGCCCACGGCGTGGAGGGGATGCTGGATGTGTGTCTGGCCAACAGCGCCCCGGTTCCGGAGGAGCTGTTGGAGCGGTACCGGCAGGAGGGGGCAGCTCCCTTGGTGATCGACGGGGAGCGGATTGCCGCCATGGATCTGTCCCTGGAAGAGATGCCCCTGATCTCAGAGGAGGGGGGCTATGCCCGCCACGACCCGATCCGTCTGGCCGAGGCTGTGATGGAGGTTTACCGCCGCAGGGCGGTGCGGATCTTCCGGGGCAAGAAGCGCTATATCATTGAGGAGTGACGTCATGTCCTTTGGAGAAGAGGTAAAATACGAGCTGTGCCGTGCTCCGGTGGGGAACCGTGCCGCCGCCCAGGCGGAGGCCTACGGCGTGCTGCTGTACTGCAACACCTTCCACAACCGGGAGGTCCGCATTGTCACCGAGCATAAGGGCTTTGCCCAGCGGCTGCCCGCCCTGTTCAAAAAGGCGTTCAAGATATCGTTTGACCAGCTGCCGGACCGGGAGGGGAAGTACACCTTCCTGATCAACAGCCCGGACAAGGTGGAGACCATCTACCAGACCTACGGCGTGGACGCCGCCGCCATGGCGCTGCACATCAACTTCGCCGCGCTGGAGGAGCCGGACAGCCGTCCTGCCTTCCTTCGGGGCGCTTTCCTGGCCGGGGGCTCGGTGACCGATCCCAAGAAGGGCTACCACCTGGAGCTGACCACCTCCCACCACAATGTGAGCCGGGAGATGCTGGCCCTGATGCGGGAGGGAGAATTCCAGCCCAAGGCCGCCAGCCGGAAGGGAAACTGGGTGATCTACTTCAAACAGAGCGAGTACATCGAGGATTTCCTCACCGCCATCGGCGCGCCCCTGTCGGCCATGGAGGTGATGAACGCCAAGTTGGAGAAGGACCTGCGGGGAAGCGTCAACCGCCGGGTCAACTGCGACGCGGCCAACCTGGATAAGGTGGTGGAGGCGGCCCAGACCCAGCTGGAGGCCATCCGCCGCCTGGAGCAGGCAGGCCTGCTGGACGGCCTGCCCCGGAAACTGCAGGAGACCGCCCGGCTGCGGATGGAGCATCCCGCGGATACCCTGGCTCAGCTGGCCCAGCTGTGCGATCCCCCGGTGACCAAATCCGCCCTGAACCACCGCCTGCGGAAGCTGGTGGAGCTGGCCGGACAGCCGGCGGCGGAATAGGAGCGCAGACCGAATGGCTCATGTCCTGTGTTATCTGTTTGTGCTGGTTTTGAACGTCGGATGGCTGCTGCTGGGCGACCATATCCATCTGACACGGCAGATGGCCATTCCCCTGATTACCGTTGCTGTGGCCGGCCTGGGGGTATGGCTGCGGACGGCATCCATGGCGCCCGGGGAGGGGCGGCGGTACCGCCAACGGGCCATGTGGGCCCTGCTGCTGTATTATCTGGCCATCTTGTCCGTGCTGCTGTTTTTCGGCGGACTGTTCCACATTGACCGGGGCTGGGGCGGGACGGTGAATCTCAAGCCCCTGCACACCATTCGCAGCTACCTGATTTATTATGAACGTACCGGAAGCTGGGTGAGTATTGCCAATCTGCTGGGCAACGTGGTCATCACCATCCCCCTGGGGATGCTGCTGCCCATGATGTTTCCCCGTCTGCGGCGGTTCTGGCTCACCCTGCCCCTGTGTGCCCTGTTTGCCGTGGGGGTGGAGTACATCCAGTGGCGCACCGCCACGGGAGCCGCCGACGTGGACGACTCCATCCTCAATTTCGCCGGAGCGTTTCTGGGCTATCTGGCGGTCCGCACGGTGCAGATCCTATGCCGCCGCCGCTGAAAGGAGAACCTTATCATGTCCTTTGTTCACCTCCATCTGCATACGGAATTTTCTCTCCTGGACGGAGCCTGCCGCATCCAAAAGCTGGTGGAGCGGGTGAAGGAGCTGGGCCAGGACGCGGTGGCCATCACCGACCACGGCGTGATGTACGGGGTGGTGGACTTTTACCGGGCCTGCAAGCAGGGGGGGATCAAGCCCATCATCGGCTGCGAGGTCTATGTAGCCCCCCGGGGGCGCACCCGCTTTCAGAAGGTGCATGAGCTGGACGCCCGCTCCACCCACCTGGTGCTGCTGTGCCGGAATGAGGAGGGGTACCGGAACCTGTCCTATATGGTCTCCCAGTCCTTCCTGGAGGGTTTTTATGTCAAGCCCCGGATCGACCTGGAGCTGCTGCGGCAGCACGCCGGGGGTCTGATTGCCTGTTCCGCCTGCCTGGCGGGGGAGATCCCCCGGCTGCTGATGGCCGGGGAGTACGACCAGGCCAAGGCCGCCGCCCTGGAGATGCGGGACATCTTCGGGGAGGACGGCTACTACCTGGAGCTGCAGGATCACGGCATTCCCGCCCAGCGGGCGGTGAACACCGGCCTGATCCGCCTCAGCCAGGAGACGGGCATCCCTCTGGTGGCCACCAACGACGCCCACTACCTCCGCCGGGAGGATGGGGAGACCCAGGACATCCTCATGTGCATCCAGACCGGAAAGACTCTGGATGATCCGGGGCGGATGCGCTTTGAGACCCAGGAATTTTACGTGAAAAGCGAGGAGGAGATGGCCCAGCTCTTCCCCAATCACCTGGAAGCGCTGGAAAATACGGCGAAAATCGCCCAGGCCTGCAACGTGGACTTTGTGTTCGGCAAGTACCACCTGCCCCATTTCCAGCTCCCGGAGGGAGAAACCGACGGAGAACACTACCTCCGCAAGCTGTGCATGGAGGGCTTTGCTCGCCGCTATCCTCAGCAGCCGCCGGAGTATCTGGAAAAACTGAATTATGAGCTGGACATGATCCGCAGCATGGGCTTTGTGGATTATTTCCTCATCGTCTCCGACTTTATTGCCTACGCCAAGAAAAACGGCATCCCTGTGGGACCGGGGCGAGGCTCCGCCGCCGGCTCCATGGTGTCCTACTGTCTGAATATCACCGACATCGACCCGCTGCAGTACAACCTGTATTTTGAACGGTTCCTCAACCCGGAGCGGGTGACCATGCCCGATATCGACATTGACTTCTGCATCCGCCGCCGCCAGGAGGTGATCGACTACGTCTCCCGGAAGTACGGCGCCGAACATGTGGCCCAGATCGTTACCTTCGGCACCATGGCCGCCCGGGCGGCTATCCGGGACGTAGGCCGGGTGCTGGGGGTGTCCTACGCCGAGGTGGACGCCCTGGCCAAGCAGGTGCCCAGCGGCCCCGGTGCCCTCCACATCACCCTGGAGGAGGCGCTGAAGCTGTCCAAGCCATTAAAGGAGGTCTATGACAGCAGTCCCCAGATCAAAAAGCTGATCGACACCGCCAAGGCCATCGAGGGTATGCCCCGGAATACCTCCACCCACGCCGCCGGCGTGGTCATCACCAGCCGGCCGGTGTATGAGTATGTCCCCCTGGCCAAGAACGACGACCTGGTGGTGACCCAGGACATCATGACCACCCTGGAGGAGCTGGGCCTGCTGAAAATGGATTTTCTGGGCCTTCGCAACCTGACGGTGCTGGACGACGCGGCCCGCCTGGTGCGCCGGAGACAGCCGGATTTTGACCCGGAGACTATCCCAACCGACGATCCTGAGACCTTCCGGATGCTGTCGGAGGGCCGCACCTCCGGCGTGTTCCAGATGGAGTCGGCGGGCATGACCGGCGTGTGCGTCAGTCTGAAGCCTCAGAGCATTGAGGATATCACCGCCATCATCGCCCTGTACCGCCCGGGCCCCATGGAATCCATCCCCAGGTTCGTGGCCTGCAAGCACAATCCGGAGAAGGTGCGCTACAAGCACCCCAGTCTGGAGCCCATTTTGTCCAATACCTACGGCTGCATCGTCTATCAGGAGCAGGTGATCCAGATCTTCCAGCAGCTGGGCGGGTACTCCCTGGGGCAGGCGGACATGGTGCGCCGGGCCATGTCCAAAAAGAAGGTAAAGGACATCCAGCGGGAGCGGGACACCTTCCTTCACGGAGACCCTGAACGGAATATTGCCGGCTGCGCCGCCAACGGCATTCCGGAAGAGGTGGCACAGAGCATCTACGACGAGATTTACGACTTTGCCAACTACGCCTTCAACAAGGCCCACGCCGTGTGCTATGCCATCGTGGCCTACCGCACCACGTGGTTCAAGTGTCACTACCCCAAGGAATACATGGCCGCCCTGCTCACCTCGGTGCTGGACTCCAGCGACAAGGTGGCCGGCTACATCGCCGAGTGCAAGGAATGGGGCATCCATCTCCTGCCCCCGGACGTCAACCGGTCGGAGGCCGACTTCACCGTCTCCCAGGAGGGCATCCGCTTCGGCCTGGTGGCCCTGAAAGGGGTGGGCCGGGGCGTGATCCAGGCCATGCTGGCGGAGCGGGAGGCAAACGGGCCTTTCCGGGACTTTATGGACTTCTGTGTCCGGATGTTCGACCGGGAGCTGAACCGCCGGGTGCTGGAGAGTTTGATCAAGGCGGGGGCCTTCGACTCCATGGGCTGCCGCCGGGCTCAGCTGATGGCGGTGTACGGCTCGGTGCTGGACAGCATCGCCGCCAGCCGCCGTCGGAACCTGGAGGGACAGCTGGATCTGTTTGGCCTGGGCGGCGGGGAGGAAGCCCCCATGCCCGCCCTGACCCTGCCCGACGTGGAGGAATTTTCTCCCCAGGAACGGATGGCCATGGAGAAGGAGGTCACCGGGCTGTACCTCTCCGGCCATCCCATGGACAGCTACCGCAAGGCTGCCCGGGTGCTGGGGGCGGTACCCATCGGCGCCATCCTGGCCGATCTGGAAGGGGAGGAGGCCTCCAGCCGCTTCCGGGACGGGGCGAAGGTGACGGTAGCCGGCGTGGTGGAGGGATATAAGACCCGAACCACCCGGAACAACACTCTGATGGCTTATGTCACCCTGGAGGACGACACCGCCTCCATCGAGCTGCTGTGCTTTTCCCGTGCCCTGGGAGAGGGCGGGCAGTATTTGCAGGAAAACGCCGCCGTGGTGATTTCCGGCACCATCTCCATCCGGGAGGAAAAGGAACCCCAGATCATGGTGGATTCCATTCGCCCCCTGATGGAGGGTGCACAGGCCGCCGGAGAAGCTGCCGGGGAGGGGGGACGGAAGCTGTACCTCCGTCTGCCCAGTCGGGAGAGCCCGCTGCTGCGGAAGGTGCAGCTGGCCCTGTCCTTCTTCCCGGGAAAGGAGCAGGGGGTCATCTGCTTTGCCGACTGCACCGCCCGCCTGGGCTGCCGGTGCTCCATTCAGCCGCCCTTGGTGGCGGAGCTGAACCGGTGGCTGGGAGAGGACAATGTGGTGGTAAAATAATATGCCAAGGGCCGGAGGGCCGCCTGTGAAAGGCGGCCCCCCGGCCTCTTTTTTGCGGGATTGGTTTGAAACAGCGCATTTTCCCCATACTAGGAAGGAAACGGAGGACGGAAAGGAGAGCGGCCCATGGCGCAGACGTTGTATACCGGCGGTACCATCCTGACGATGGAGGAGCCCCTTTATGCCCAGGCCTTACTGGAGGAGGACGGAATCATTCAGGCTGTGGGGGATTTGACGGAGGTAGAGGCCCTGGCGGGGCGGCAGGTGCGCCGGGTGCATCTGGAGGGGCAAACCCTGATTCCCGCTTTTCTGGATCCCCACAGCCATCTGATGGCCTGGGCCGCCGCCATGCTCCAGGTCCCCCTGGGAGACTGCACCACAAAGGAGGAGATCTGCCAAAGCCTGGCCGCCTATGTCCGGCGGGAGGAGCTCCCGCCCGGCGCATGGGTGAAGGGGACGGGCTACGACCCGGCCAGCCTGGGGGAAGGCTGTCCGCCCCTTCGGGAGGAGCTGGACGCCTGCTGTCCCGGCCATCCCGTGGTAATCCAGCATGCCTCCGGCCACGCCGGGGTATTCAACTCCCTGGCTTTGGAGCAGCTGGGAGTGGGGGAGGAGACGCCGTGCCCTCAGGGGGGAGAAATGGGCCGGGATGAGCAGGGGCGGCTCAACGGCTATATGGAGGAGAAGGCTTTTTTGGAGCTGCTTCCCCGCATGCCTATGGACGACCCGGAGGACATTCTCCGGGCTTTGGGGGCGGCGCAGGACCGGTACGCCTCCTACGGCATTACCACCGTCCAGGAGGGGGCGCTGATGGACGGTATGCTCCCTCTGTACCGGGAGGCGGTGGATCGGGGGCTGCTGAAGCTGGATGTGGTGGCCTACGGCGGGCCGGGAGGGCGTTGGGAGGAGAGCCTGGCCTCCCACTGGGGCGCTTACCGGGGCGGGCTGAAGCTGGGGGGGTATAAGCTGTTTTTGGACGGCTCTCCCCAGGGCCGCACCGCCTGGCTGCGGGAACCCTACCGGGGGGAGGAGAGCTATCGGGGCTATCCCACTATGACCGACCGGCAGCTGGACGAGGCCTTGTCCCATGCGCTGGAGCGGCGGGTGCAGGTGCTGGCCCACTGCAACGGGGATGGAGCGGCGGAGCAGCTGCTGTCTGCCGTCCGGCGGGTGGAGGATCGGGTGGGCCGAAAGCTGCGCCGCCCAGTAATGATCCATGCCCAGCTGGTGGGCCGGGATCAACTGCGGACAGTGAAGGCCCTGGGTGTGATTCCCTCCTTCTTTGTGGCCCATGTGTACCACTGGGGAGACTTCCATGTGGACAATTTGGGGCTGGAGCGGGCGGAGGGGATCAGTCCTGCCGCCTCCGCCTGGAAGCTGGGCATCCCCTTTACCTTCCACCAGGACACGCCGGTGCTGCCGCCGGACATGATGGAGACCATTTGGTGCGCCGTCAACCGGCTTACCCGGTCGGGCAGGGTGCTTGGCGGGGGAGAAACCATACCGGTGCTGGAGGCCATGAAGGCCGTGACGGTTCATGCCGCCTACCAGTACTTCGAGGAGGGGGAGAAGGGCTCCCTCCGCCGGGGGAAGCAGGCCGATTTCGCGGTGCTGGAGCGGGATCCGCTGAAAACCCCGCCGGAGGAGCTGCGGCACATCCGTGTCCAGGCTACCATTCGACGGGGGCAGGTAATCTATTCCCGGGGCGGTTGGGGGCTTTGAGCCAGCAGAGGGAGGAGGACGGCCCGGTCATTGACCAGCTCCCCCTCCGCCACCTGCTCCAGCAAAGCGTTTAACGCCGCGCCGATGGCCGGGCCCTCCAGCCCGGCGGCCAGGGCGTCCCGGCCGTTGACGGCCAGATCTTTCAGGGTGAGGCAGGGAGCCTGGGCCAATATGTCCCGGGCCATGGCCTCCACCTGAGCCAGAGAATCTTCTTCCGCTGCCGGGGCCGGAGCGCAGGCCGCCCGGTCGGCCCGCTGCAGCTCCAGCAGCTGGAAAAAGGGGCCTTCTCCCAGACGGCGGAGCCACCGCCGTACCACCCTGGGGGTGGGAGTCAGGGGAAGGCTGTGCAGCCCGATGAGCCTGACGGCCCCGTCCCGGGTGGCATGATCCACCCGAAGCCGGGTCAGTGTTTCCAGAGCGATGGCGGCGCTGCGCTCCTGATGGCCGTAGAAATGCCCCACCCCATCTTGATCCAGGGTGAAGGTGTCCGGTTTGCCCACGTCGTGGAGCAGGGCGGCCAGCCGGAGAACGGGGGTGGGGGACACCCCCTCCATGGTGCGGACACTGTGGGTATACACGTCGAAGATGTGGTGGGGATTGCGCTGGTCAAAGCCCATGGCGGGGGCCAGCTCAGGCAGCAGACGGGCCGCGGCCTGGGGATAATCCAGCAGCACCCGTCCGGCGCCCGGGCCCTGGAGCAGGCGGATCAGCTCTCCGGTGATCCGCTCCTGAGCTACATGGGACAGCAGCGGCAGGGCGGAAAGCAGGGCGTCGGCGGTATCCGGGGAGATGGAAAAATCCAGCTGGGCGGAAAAACGCAGGGCCCGGACGATCCGCAGGGCGTCCTCCTGAAAGCGGCGTTCCGGCTGGCCCACGCAGCGGATGACCTGCCGGACCAGATCGCTTTGACCGCCGAACCGGTCCACCAGGGTGTCTCCCTCCCAGGCCATGGCGTTGACGGTAAAATCCCGGCGGGCCAGATCCTCCTCCAGAGATTGGGTGAAATCCACCCGGTCGGGGCGGCGGTGGTCGGTGTAGGCCCCTTCCCGACGGAAGGTGGTCACCTCTACTGGCAGCCCATCCCACACCACGGTGACGGTGCCGTGGCGCAGCCCGGTGGGGTGGACGGGGAAGGGGGCGCAGATGGCCATGACCTCCTCCGGCAGGGCGGAACAGGCGCAGTCGTAGTCGTGGGGAGCCAGTCCCAGCAGGGCATCCCGGACGCAGCCGCCCACCAAAGCCGCTCTGTGTCCTGCCCCCTGCAGACGGCGGACCAGAGCCAGGGCTCTGGGATCAAATTCGGTCATGGGCGCTCTCTCCTTTCTGGGTGATTCCAGTATACCAGACTGGAAGGCGGTTGAGAAGGGCGGTGGGAGTTATAAAAGAGGGCGGCACCCGCCATATTAAGGGTAGAAAAGGAGGGAGCGGGATGAAAAAGCGGTGGGCCGCCGGGGTGGCCGGCGGCTTGGCCGGTCTGTGCAACGGGCTGTTCGGCGGCGGCGGGGGATCGGTGCTGGTGCCGCTGCTCACCCGGCTGTGCGGGCTGAGCCAGCGGCAGGCCTTCGCCACCTCGGTGGCGGTGATTTTGCCCCTGTGTGTGCTGTCGGCGGGCATTTATCTGGCCCGGGGGCGGCTGGATCTGATGGCTGCGGCGCCCTATCTTGTGGGAGGCGCTTTGGGCGGCTGGCTGGGTGGAAAATGGTTCGGTGGGATGAACATGAAATGGCTGAGGCGGCTGTTCGGCTTGCTGCTGATCTATGGAGGGATTCGATGTCTGTTGTGACCCAATGGATCGTGCCCCTGGCGGTGGGGGCGGCTACAGGGGTGCTGTCCGGCTGCGGCGTGGGGGGCGGCACCCTGCTGCTGGTATATTTGACGGTGTTTGCCGGGGTGGATCAGCACCAGGCCCAGGGGATCAACCTGCTGTATTTTCTGCCAGCGGCGGCGCTGGCCCTCCCCGCCCACTGGAAGGGCGGGCATGTGGCAAAGCCGGTGCTGCTGCCCGCCATCGGGGCGGGGCTGGTGCTGGCGGGGGCGGCGGCCTGGATGGCCACGGCCCTGGATGTGGGGCTGCTCCGCCGGTGCTTCGGCGTCTTTCTGGCGGCGGTGGGAATTTGGGAGCTGTTTGGGAAAAAGGGGGGAGAATAGCTCCCGTTCAGCCTACCTTTTTTACGGGGTTTTCATTGACGGTTTACCTACCGGATGGTATACTGTATTAGTTTTTAAACTGCTATGGAACTGTGAGGTGCGCCGTTATGTGGGTTTCCGACGGTTGGAAGGATTATGAGCTGATCGACTGCGGTAGAGGGGAAAAGCTGGAGCGCTGGGGGGACCAGCTGCTGGTGCGGCCCGACCCCCAGGCGATTTGGAACACGCCCCGTACCCATCGGGGCTGGAAGCACAACGCCGGGCGGTATGCCCGCTCCTCTACCGGAGGCGGCCAGTGGCACAACAACTCCATGCCCCAGCGGTGGACGGTGGATTACGGCAGCCTCACCTTTAATATCAAGCCCATGAACTTCAAGCACACCGGCCTGTTTCCCGAACAGGCGGCCAACTGGGACTGGGCGGGGGAGCAGATCCGAAAGGCCGGGCGGCCCATCCGGGTGCTGAACCTGTTTGCCTATACCGGCGGAGCCACCGTGGCCTGCGCCGCAGCCGGCGCCAGCGTGTGCCATGTGGACGCGGCCAGAGGTATGGTGTCCTGGGCCAGGGAGAACGCCGCCTCCTCCCACCTGGAGGAGGCTCCCATCCGCTGGATTGTGGACGACTGCGCTAAGTTTGTGGAGCGGGAGATCCGCCGGGGGCGTACATACGACGCCATCATTATGGATCCTCCCAGCTACGGACGGGGCCCCTCGGGGGAGGTATGGCGGCTGGAGGAGAATCTGTATCCCTTTGTGGAGCTGGTGTCCGGGGTGCTGTCTGAGGAACCCCTGTTTGTGATCCTCAACTCCTACACCACCGGCCTGGCCCCCTCGGTGCTGACCTATATCCTGGAGACGCTGATTTCCAAAAAGTTCGGCGGGCACACCGTGTCCGATGAGCTGGGGCTGCCGGTGACGGAAAGCGGCCTGGCTCTGCCCTGCGGAGCCACCGGGCGGTGGCTGCGGGACTGACGGAGCGAGATACTTCCAAACAGGGAGGGTATGTGCGTTATCATGAGTAAGCCCATTATTCAAACCGAAAATCTGCGGTTTTCCTACGTGACGGCGGAAGGGGTGGCCCCCATTGTGCTGGACGGAGTGAATCTGACCATTGAGGAGGGCTCCTTTGTGGCCGTCCTGGGCCACAACGGCAGCGGAAAATCCACCCTGGCCAAGCACATGAACGGCATCCTGCTGCCCACCGGGGGCGCGGTGTATGTGGACGGAATGGACACCACCCAGGAGCAGCTGCTGCTGGAGATCCGCCGCACGGTGGGTATGGTGTTCCAAAACCCGGACAACCAGATCGTAGCCAACGTGGTGGAAGAGGATGTGGCCTTTGCCCCGGAGAATCTGGGGGTACCCCCAGAGGAGATCCGCCGCCGGGTGGACGACGCTTTGAAGGCGGTGGGGATGTACCAGTTCCGGGAGCACGCCCCCCATCTGCTGTCCGGCGGACAGAAGCAGCGCATCGCCATCGCCGGCGTGATTGCCATGGCCCCCCGGTGCATCGTGTTGGACGAGCCCACCGCCATGCTGGATCCCATCGGCCGGGCGGATGTGCTGCGTACCATCAAGCAGCTGAACCGGGAGCGGGGCGTAACGGTGGTGCTGATCACCCACCACATGGACGAGGCCGCCCAGGCCGACCGTCTGGTGGTCATGGCCAAGGGCAAAGTGATCGCCGACGGCACCCCCAAGGAGGTCTTTCGGGATGTGGAGGGCCTGAAGGCAGTGGGCCTGACGGTGCCCGACACCACCCAGCTGCTGTGGGAGCTGCGACAGGCCGGGCTGGATGTCCCCCTGGACGCCCTCAGCGATGAGGAATGCGCCCAGGCACTGAAGACGCTGCTGACCCGGTAAATACCTTTGGGCGTGATCCCCCCGGGGGGACATGCACCACTAAGAAAAAGGACGGAATTGCAATATGCAGCCCATTCTGGAAACCAAAAAGCTATCCCATGTCTACTCCGCCGGCACGCCCTTTGAACGGGGCGCCCTGCTGGACGTAGACTTTACCGCTTACCCTGGGGAATACCTGGGGATCATCGGACATACCGGATCGGGGAAATCCACCCTGATCCAGCACCTCAACGGCCTGCTCAAGCCCACCGGGGGCCAGGTGTTCTTCCAGGGGGAGGACATCTGGGCCAGCCCTGCCGCCACCCGACAGACCCGGTTCCAGGTGGGGCTGGTCTTCCAGTACCCGGAGTACCAGCTGTTTGAGGAGACTGTTTACAAGGACATCGCCTTCGGCCCCCGAAATATGGGGCTGGAGGAAGGGGAGATCGACCGCCGGGTGCGCCAGGCCGCCGGCTTTGTGGGCCTGCGGGAGGAGCAGCTGGAGAAATCCCCCTTTGAGCTGTCCGGCGGGCAGAAGCGCCGGGTAGCCATCGCCGGGGTGATTGCCATGGAGCCCAAGGTGCTGATTCTGGACGAGCCCACCGCCGGTCTGGACCCGGTGGGTGTGGAATCCATCTTGGGCAACATCCGGGACTATCACCAGGCCCACAACGCCACCATTATCCTGGTCTCCCACTCCATGGAGGAGGTGGCCCGGACCGTGGATCGCCTGGTGGTGGTCAACGACGGCGTTATCCCCTACCAGGGGACGCCCAGCGAGGTGTTCCGCCATGGGCCGGAGCTGGAGGCAATGGGCCTGGGCGTGCCCCAGATGACCCGGGTATTCAACCGCCTGCGGGCCATGGGCGTGGACGTGGGCCGGTCGGTGTATACCATCCAGCAGGCCAAGCAGGCCGTGCTGGATGCCATGGCAGGAAAGGGGGCGGAGTGATATGGCGCTGAAGGATATTACCCTGGGCCAGTATTTTCCCGGAAATTCCCTGCTCCATCAGCTGGATCCCAGAACCAAGCTGATTGCCGTCACCCTGTATATCGTCTCCCTGTTTCTGGCGTACCGGTTTGTGACCTACGGACTGCTGTTTCTGCTGCTTGCCCTGGCTGTCCGAATCTCCCGGGTGCCCCTCAAGTCCCTGGTGGGAGGCATGAAGCCGGTGGTGTTCATTCTGGTGTTCACCGCCCTGATCAATTTGTTTTATACCCCGGGTGAGACGGTGCTGTTGAAGGTCTGGGTGCTTACTGTGACTCTGGAGGGCGTGCTCAGCGCCTTTTTCATGGTGGCCCGGATCTTGATGCTGATTGCAGGCACCTTTCTGCTGACCTATACCACCTCGCCCATTCTGCTGACCGATGGGATGGAGTCGCTGCTGGGGCCGCTGAAGGCCGTCCATGTGCCGGTACACGAGCTGTCCATGATGATGTCCATCGCCCTGCGGTTCATCCCCACCTTGATCGAGGAGACGGACAAGATCATGTCCGCCCAGCGGGCCCGGGGCGCCGATTTTGAAAGCGGCGGGCTGATCCGGCGGGCCAAGGCCATGGTGCCCCTGCTGGTGCCCCTGTTCATCTCCGCCTTCCGCCGTGCCGACGAGCTGGCGGTGGCTATGGAGTGCCGCTGTTACCACGGCGGGGAGGGCCGCACCCGGATGCGCCGGCTGCAATACCAGGGGAGAGACTGGATGGTGCTGGGATTGATGGCCGTTGTGACCGTGCTGGTGGGCGTGCTGGGCCGGATGGGCTGGTAAGCTGCCGGAGTTATGAAGAAAACAGGAGAACCCATGGAACGTAATATTGCCCTGAAACTGATGTATAACGGCACCGCCTATCACGGATGGCAGGTGCAGAAGAATGCCGTCACCGTGGCTGAGACCCTGGAAAGGGCCCTGGCCACGGTGGTGTGCCACCCGGTGAAATGCACCGGGGCGGGGCGCACCGACGCGGGGGTGCACGCCGAGACCTATATCGCCAACTTCCGCACCACCTCCGCCATCCCCTGCGACCGCATCCCCCTGGCGGTGAACACCCGGCTGCCCCGGGATATTGTGGTGGTGAAGGCCACCCAGGTGCCCATGGAATTCAACGCCATCGGCTCCTGCCGCAAAAAAGAGTATACATACCGGATCTATAATTCCCACCTGGGCAATCCCTTTTATGTGGATCGGGCCTGGTTCTATCCCCGGCGGCTGGATGAGGAGATTATGCAGCGGGCGGCCAGCCAGTTTGTAGGCACCCACGATTTCCGGGCGGTGCGCTCTGTGGGGACGGAAACCAAAACCACAGTGCGGACGGTGCACTATTTCAACGTCCTTCGCCGGGGGGATTTGATAGAGTGTAGTGTGTGCGCCAACGGATTCCTGTATAACATGGTGCGGGCCATGGTGGGTACCATCGTCTACGCTGCCGACGGGAAGCTGGATTACCGGGATATTCCCGCCATCCTGGAGTCGGGCAACCGGACCCTGGCCGGCCCTACCGTCCCGCCGGGCGGGCTGTATATGACCCAGCTTTGGTACGATGAGGATGTGCTGTAGCGCCACAGACGGGAAAGAGGAAACGCCATGAAGAGAGAAGAGAAGCAACCCATTCTGCTGCGGATTCTGGCTCTGCTGCTCACCGCGGCTCTGCTGCTGGGCGCCCTGGTACTGGTGGTCTACCGGGACCGGTTCAACCTGGACGCCCTGCGCCGCTGGATGGAGTACCGGGATCTGAAGACAGGCGAGACCGGAACGGTGGAGCCCTTCAGCCACGCAGGCGGCGACCGGGCTTCCTTTGCCTACCTGGACAACGGGATCCTCGCCGCCTCCCAGTCGGGGGAGTGGTACTATTCCTTTACCGGAGAGCAGTACGCCCAGCAGGTCATCAGCCTGGAGCGGCCCGTGGTTCACGCCGCGGGGGACACCGGAGTGGTGTATGACGTGGGTGGGGATCATCTGTCCGTCTATCGGGGGATAGAGCGGGTTTTCCAGCTGGAAAACGTCAAGCCGGGGGTGGAGGTGCTTTCCGCCCGGGTCAATGACAGCGGATGGCTGGCCCTTACCGCCCAGGAAAGTGGCTTCAAGGGCAGCGTAACCGTCTATGACAACACCTATGAGAAGGAGATTATCAAGATCAACCTGTCCAGCACCTTCATTGTAGATGCGGCTATTTCCCCGGACTGCAAGACGGTGGCGGTGGTGACCCTGGGCCAGTCGGGCGGCAGCTTCCAAAGCCAGGTTCGCTTCTACCACGTGAATGAGAAGGAGCCCTACGCCGTGGTGTCCCTGGGCAACGAAATGCCTCTGGACCTGGACTATGAAAATGGGGCTTTGTGGGTGCTGTGGGAAAGCGGTCTGACCGTGGTGGATCCCAGCGGCGGCGAGAGCAGCCAATATTCCTTTGGTCGGAACTATCTGAAAGGCTGCAGCCTGGGAGGAGACGGGTTTGCCGTGGTGATGCTGGGCCGCTACCGGGAGGGATCGGCCAACCAGGTGGTCACGGTGGACGCCGCCGGACAGGAGCTGGGCAGCCAGACCTTCAATTCCGGCGTGCTGGCGGTGGACGGCGCGGGGCGGTATGCCGGCGTGCTGGCCGGAGACACCCTGTCCATCTTTACCAAGGATTTTACCCCCTACAGCACGTTGGAGGATACCCAGAATGCCCGGTACCTCTCCATGACGAAAACGGGGGCTGCGGTGCTGGCAAACGCCCAGCAGGTGTGGATGTACCTGCCTGGCTGACGGCAGCGGAAAGGAGAAACAATGAGCGCCATTTTCTTTGACCTTTTGATTGTAGTTGTTTTGCTGGTGGCGGTGATACGGGGCTGTCAGAAGGGCCTTGTGCTCACCCTGTGCGGCATGCTGGCTGTCTTTGTGGCCTTCTTCGGGGCCCTGGTACTGTCCAATGCTCTGGCGGAGCCGGTGAGCCATGCGGTGCGCCCGGTGGTGGAGCAGAGCATCACCTCCGCCCTGGAGGATGCCCTGGAGGAGCAGGGATGGACCGTGGAGCAGCCCGACCCCTCCGCCAGCCAGCCGGAGACCGATATTGCCGACCAGTTCTCCATGGATCAGCTGCTGGAGCTGCTGCAGGACAATCCTCTGGTGTCCGGCTTTGTCCAGTCTGTCCATGAGGCTGTGGGCCAGGGGGTGCTGGAGGTGACCACCAGCGCGGCCCAGACTCTGGCGGCCTATATTGCCCGGGAGATCACCCGCATGGTGCTGTTTGTCATCGGCTTTGTACTGGTGTTGGTGGCTTGGACACTGCTGAGCCGTGCGCTGGATCTGGCTTGCCGTCTGCCGGTGCTGTATACAGTCAACCGCTGGGCGGGCGGCGCGGCCGGCCTGGTTCGGGGCGGCGTGGTGCTGTTTATTGCCTGCTGGCTGCTGCGGTCGCTGCTGCCTCAGCAGGCGGTGGAGCAGTCGGTGCTGCTGCGCTGGTTCTGTACCACCAATCCCATCGCGCTGGTGGTTTCATTCTTTTGAACATTCATGACCAGTTCACAATTATAGTGTACGGTATACCCTGTACTCTCCAGAAAGGAGTTGATTGCTATGCAGCCAATGCTGTGCAGCCGCTGTAAGAAAAATATGGCGGTGGTGTTTATCACAAAGCTGGAGGGCGGCGAGACGAAAAACGAGGGACTGTGCCTGAAGTGCGCCCGGCAGATGGGCTTGAAGCCCATTGATGATATGATGCAGAAAATGGGCATCTCCGACGAGGAGCTGGAGGGGCTGGCCAACGAGATGGCCACCGCCCTCAGCGACCCCCAGACCCTGGAGGGCCTGATTCCCAAGGAGGATGACCAGGGGGAAGAGGACGACGGACGTACCGCCACCTTCCCCTTCCTCAGCCAGCTGTTCAACGGCGGGCCCGGCGGCGGGAACCCCCAGCCGGCCCAGGAGGAAAAGAGTCAGGAAAAGCCCGGCCCCAACAAGGGCAAGGGAGACCGGAAGCGGAAATTCCTGGACAGCTACTGCATTCCCCTGAGCAAGCGGGCCCGGGAGGGCAAGCTGGACGCCCTGATCGGCCGGGATCGGGAGCTGGAGCGTGTGATCCAGATCCTCAACCGGCGGCAGAAAAACAATCCCTGCCTCATCGGCGAGCCAGGTGTGGGCAAGACCGCCATCGCGGAAGGTCTGGCCACCAAGATCGCAAAGGGCGACGTGCCCTACAAGCTGAAGGACAAAGAGGTCTACCTGCTGGACCTCACCGCCCTGGTGGCGGGCACCCAGTTCCGGGGCCAGTTTGAAAGCCGGATGAAGGGCCTGATTGAGGAGATTACCAAGCTGGGAAACATCATCCTGGTGATCGACGAGGTGCACAATATCGTAGGGGCCGGAGACGCGGAGGGTTCCATGAACGCCGCCAACATTCTCAAGCCCGCCCTCAGCCGGGGGGAGCTGCAGGTGATCGGCGCCACCACCCTCAACGAGTACCGCAAGCACATTGAAAAGGACACCGCCCTGGAGCGCCGGTTCCAGCCGGTGGTGGTGGAAGAGCCCTCCATCGACGACAGCGTGGCTATCCTGGAGGGCATCGCCCCCTACTATGAGGCTTACCATCAGGTGGAGATCAGCCCTGAAATGTGCCGTCTGGCGGTGACCATGAGCGATCGGTATATCACCGACCGGTACCTGCCGGACAAGGCCATCGACCTGATTGACGAGGCCTGTTCCAACGTGAATCTGAAAAACAAGGCCCTGGCCCGGCAGGCGGAGATTACCAAGGAACTGGCCGACCTGGAGAAGGAAAAGGAGGTCATGATGACCAACGATTCCGAACAGGCCTATGCCCGTCTGGCTACCATCCGCAGCATGGAGCTGCGCCTGGAGGCGGAGCAGCAGCAGTTGGGGGGCCAGGCCTATCCCAAGCTGGAGGCGGAGCATCTGGCAAACGTCATCGAGCTGTGGACCAACATCCCCGCCAGCCAGATCCGGGAGCAGGAATTTGAGCGCCTGGCCAAGCTGGAAGACCGGCTGAAGGTCCACATCATCGGCCAGGATGAGGCGGTTGCCGCTGTGGCCGCCGCCATCCGCCGCAGCCGGGTGGGCATCAGCCCCAAGCGCAAGCCGGTATCCTTCCTCTTTGTGGGCTCCACCGGCGTGGGCAAGACGGAGCTGGTCAAGCAGCTGGCCCAGGATCTGTTTAACGTGCCGGAGGCCCTGATCCGGCTGGATATGTCCGAGTTCATGGAAAAGCACGCCGTGTCCCGGATCATCGGATCCCCTCCCGGTTATGTGGGCTATGACGAGGCGGGCCAGCTGACGGAGAAGATCCGCCGCAAGCCCTACTCCGTGGTGCTCTTCGATGAGATTGAGAAAGCCCATCCTGATGTGCTCAACATCCTCCTCCAGATTCTGGACGACGGCCATATCACCGACGCTCACGGCCGGAAGGTGAACTTCGAGAACACCGTCATTGTCATGACCTCCAACGCCGGCAGCGGCTCCAAGGTGGGGTCTGTGGGCTTCAACCGTACGGTGGATGAGCAGGGGAAAGAGCGGGCCATGAAGGCTCTGCAGGATTTCCTGCGTCCGGAGTTCCTGAACCGCATCGACGAGATTGTCTACTTCCACCAGCTGACGGAGGACAATTTCCGGGCCATCGCCGCCCTGATGCTGGGAGAGCTGAGGGACTCCATGGCCCAGAAGGGCATTACCCTGGACTGGGGAGACAGCCTGGTGGACTACCTGGTGAAAAAGTCCTTCTCTCCCACCTACGGGGCTCGAAACCTGCGCAGGCTGATCCAGAAGGAGCTGGAGGACGCCATCGCCCTGGAGATGATCCGGCATTACAGCGCCCCCCTCCATCGTATTTATGCGGAGGTCAGCGATGAAAAACTGGAGCTGACGTCGGAATAACCATCCAACAAAAAGCGCCGCCGGAACGGTCAAACCGTTCCGGCGGCGCTTTTTCTTACCCCTCCAGCAGGGGCATCAGCTGGTTTTGGCAGATCCAGTCCGGGTTGTACTTGGTGCGGATCAGGGTTTTGCTGCTGAGACTGCGGTCCTCCCGCATGAGATTGACAATCCGCTCCCCGTGCTCCTGATAATAGGCCTGCTCCGAGGGATGGTAGGTCTCCTTGGTGTCAAAGCCGAAGTTTCTGGCGTCCCACCGCATGAAGTAGGCACCCAGGGCCTGGCCCAGCTCCTTCAGGGCGGGCACTGCCTCGTTGAGCACCAGAAAATTTCCCCGGCTCCCTGCCTCCAACACCGTCAGCCCGAAGGACTCGGAGTAAGAGGGACAGATGAAGAGGTTGGACAGCTGGAACAGCTCCCACACCCCTTGGCGGGGGAATCCGGTGTCGTAGCCGATGTTGGAGGTAAACAGCATATCTTCCTGGTCAAGGCCGGATTGCTCTCCCTCCCGGCGGATCATGGACTGGTACAGGCCGCTGTCAATATCGGCGCTGGGAAAATCGCAGAAGACCACCTTGACCCTTTTTTCCGTCTTGCGCTTGATGGCGCCGGCCAGAGCAGCTACCTTTTCAAAGCGTTTGCCCGGGGTTAGCCGGCCGGGATAGACGGCAAGAATGTCGCTGCCCAGCAGGTCGATCTTCTCGCCCACCCGCCTGACGTGGCCGCTCATGGACTCCAGAAGAGGGAGGGCGTTGTAAACCACGGCGCACCGCCCCTCCGGCACGCCGTACTGTCTGGCCAGGGCGGGAATACCGGAATAGGTGGGATAGACGAACCTGGTGTTGGGCATGGGGGTGAAACGGGCGGAGAAGGGAACCTGGATGGCCGGGGGACGGTTGGCGGGCAGGGAGTGGGTGAAGGCCAGAAACCGCAGATGGGGCAGCTGCTGCTGGGCCATGCGAAGGGCCACATTGTGCACCAGGTGCCAGCCCTGATAGAGAATGTCATGGAGGATGCATACATCTACGTCCTGCAGATGGGTGACATAATCCTTGGCAATCAGCTGGGCCTCCTCATAAAAGCTGTCGTGCACGGTGCCGTCGGCGCCGGAATAATCGTGCCGGTGAATGGGCTGTCCATTTCGGGTGTTGACGATCTTCACCCACTGGATGCGGGGGTCCAGAAAAATTCCGCTGCGTTCCCCGTCGGGACAGGACTCACTGACCAGCAGCTTGACAGAGCAGCCTGCCCGAAGGAGCATGCTCAGCTGGTCGGCGACGACATTGACCAGGGAATAGGTGGAGGACAGGCCGTTGAACATGGTCAAAACCGCTACGTTCATGGGAGTCAATTCACTCCTTGTTTCAGAATCCGGGATGTCTGCGGTCACTCCCCACAGTCGGTGCAGGAGCAGCCTTCAAACAGATCCAGCTTGGCTTTCAGAACCGTCTCCAGCCGGGACACGGCGTTGACCATGGATTCCACGGACTTGTTGGTGGCCAGCAGAACCTCCGGGGTGACGTCGGGCATGGCGACCATTTTCTGAATCTTCTCTCCCTCAGCGTTGAGGATGTGAGACAGGGCGGTCTCCTCCAGGGCCACGGACTGAATCATATCGGTGATGGCCTGAGATCTGGTGGTGGTGCTGTGGGTAATAACCGGCATTCCCATTGTGTTGTACGCCCCTTTTCATGCATTGAGACGCGTTCCGGGGATTGGATCCGGAGCCTGCGTCCGGTGTATTCTATGCTTCCGGAGGCGAAGATGTGACGGGAGAATTTTCACCGCCACCCGTTGACAAAGGGGAAAAGCTGTGATACAGTCAACAATACTGTGAGGAAGGGGACAAGTAAGCCGCCGTTTTCCTGCCAAGAGAGCCCCCAGGCTGGTGTGATGGGGGAGAGGAGCGCCGGACGAATACACCTCGGAGCAGCCGCCTGAACGGCCCATGGGCCCAGTAGGGGACAGGTCGGGTGCGCCCGTTACCGCGCCGGAGTGGCTTCACTCCCCAAGGCGTCCGCCGTGAGGCGGCCGCGAACCAGAGGTGGTACCGCATGATCATGCCCTCTGTCCGGCAAAGCCGGACAGAGGGCATTTTACATGGCGGCATTTTGAAAGAGGAGAAGGAGGCGTCTGAATGACAAGAAGGACGGGCACCATAATGGTTGCCATTTCGGCGGTGCTGTACAGCATTGGCGGACTGTGTATGAAGGTGATCCCGTGGAACGGAATGTCCATCAACGGCGGCCGGACGGCCATCGCCGTTGTGGTGGTGGGGCTGTACCTGCTGATGATCAGGCACCCGCTGAAGTTTAACCGCTGGATTTTTCTTGGGGCCTTGTGCATTTTCGGCGCTCACGCCCTGTATGCCATCGCCAACAAGATGACTACGGCGGCAAACGCCATCATTCTGCAGTTTACCGCACCCATCTTTATCTTGCTGTTTTCCGCCATTTTTCTACACAAAAAACCAGGTAAGGTGGATTATATCGCCTGTGCGGTGGTATTCAGCGGGATCATCTTCTGCTTTGTGGACAGCCTGGAGATGGGAAACGGACTGGGGGACCTGATTGCCCTGCTGTCCGGTGTGGCCTATGCCGGCGTATTCCTCATGCGGGAGATGCCGGATAGCGACGCCATCTCCTCCGTATTCTGGGGGGACTTGATCTGTGCGGTGACGGGGCTGCCCTTCCTGTTCCAGGAGACGGAATTCCCCCAGGAGGCCATCATCAGCCTGGTGCTGCTGGGCGTGTTCCAGGTGGCCCTGGCCTATATCCTGCTGACGGCCGGTCTGGCAGTTACCCCGCCGGTGACAGCGTGTCTGATTTCCGGTATTGAGCCCATCCTCAACCCCATTTTGGTGGCGCTGTTCTACCGGGAGACCGTGGGGCCCTACGCCCTGATCGGTGCAGCAATTGTTATTATTGGTGTGGTTGGATATAACCTGATGCAGATCCGTCAATCACACCCAGAAGATAAAGGAGAGCTTGTAAAATGACTTGTTATGAAGAACTGAAAGCCCGGGGCCTGATTGCCCAGGTAACCAACGAGGAGGAAATCTCCAAGATGATCAATGAGGGGAAGGCGGTATTTTACATCGGCTTTGACCCCACTGCCGATTCCCTCCATGTGGGACACTTTATGGCTCTGTGCCTGATGAAGCGCCTGCAGATGGCGGGCAACCGGCCCATCGCCCTCATCGGCGGCGGCACCGGCATGGTGGGTGACCCCTCCGGCCGGACGGACATGCGCTCCATGATGACGGTGGAGACCATCCAGCACAACTGCGACTGCTTCAAAAAGCAAATGGAGCGGTTCATTGAGTTCGGCGAGGGCAAGGCCATGATGCTCAACAACGCCGACTGGCTGATGAAGCTGAATTATATCGAGGTGCTGCGTGACGTGGGCGCCTGCTTCTCCGTGAACAACATGCTCCGGGCCAAGTGCTATGAGCAGCGGATGGAGAAGGGACTGAGCTTCCTGGAGTTCAACTACATGATCATGCAGTCCTACGACTTCTACTACCTCTTCCAGCATTATGGCTGCAACATGCAGTTCGGCGGCGACGACCAGTGGAGCAACATGCTGGGCGGCACCGAGCTGATCCGCCGGAAGCTGGGCAAGGACGCCCACGCCATGACCATCACCCTGCTGCTCAACTCCGAGGGCAAGAAGATGGGCAAGACCGCCAAGGGTGCCGTGTGGCTGGATCCCAACAAGACCAGCCCCTATGAGTTCTACCAGTACTGGCGCAACGTTGGGGATGACGACGTGCTCAAGTGCCTGCGGATGCTCACCTTCCTGCCCCTGGAGCAGATCGACGAGATGGACAAGTGGGAGGGCAGCCAGCTGAACACCGCCAAGGAGATCCTGGCCTACGAGCTGACCAAGCTGGTGCACGGCCAGGAGGAGGCGGAGAAGGCCCAGGCTGCCG
>CALXDY010000073.1 GCA_944387225.1 uncultured Oscillospiraceae bacterium
TTCCCTGGATGACTTCGCAAAGCAGCTCGCCGTCCACAACCGCCGCTCCAACAACTTCCCTATGAGGCCTTTAGGTTGGCTTTCTCCCTCAGAGTTTACTGTCCAATATGTTTGACAAACCTACACCTCCTTCCCCGGGAAATCCTCCCATTGGCTTGTATTTCCCAGGGAAATCAGGTATAATGAATAGGATAAACACGGGGCTGGCCCCCGTTCAAGGAGGCGTTCCCAGGGATGAAAGAGAAAACCAACCTGACCATGCTCTGCGACTTTTACGAGCTGACCATGGGCAACGGATATTTCCAGACAGGCCTGTCCGACCGCCTCTGCTGTTTTGACGTGTTTTACCGCTCCGTTCCCGACCGGGGCGGATTTGCCATCGCCGCGGGCCTGGCCCAGGTGGTGGAGTACATCCAGAACCTGCACTTTGACGAGGAAGATCTGGACTATCTGCGGGGGAAGGCCTGCTTCTCCCCGGAGTTTCTGGATTACCTCCGGGACTTCACCTTTACCGGCGACATCTGGGCCGTGCCGGAAGGCACCCCCATCTTCCCCGGAGAGCCCATCCTCACCGTCCGGGCTCCCGCTGTCCAGGCCCAGTTCATTGAGACCTTCGTCCTGCTGTGCCTGAACCACCAGTGTCTGATCGCCACCAAATCCAACCGCATCGTCCGGGCCGCCGAGGGCCGCCCTGTGGCGGAATTCGGCTCCCGCCGGGCCCACGGCCCCGACGGCGCTCTGCTGGGTGCCCGGGCCAGCTATATCGCCGGCTGCTCCGCCACCGCCTGCACCATGGCCGACCAGCACTACGGCTCTCCCGCCACCGGCACCATGGCCCATTCCTGGGTGCAGATGTTCTCCGATGAGTACACTGCCTTCAAGACCTACTGCCAGCTTTACCCCAACAACGCCATTCTGCTGGTGGACACCTACAATGTGCTGAAGTCCGGCGTGCCCAACGCCATCCGGGTGTTCCAGGAGGAGCTGCTGCCCAAGGGGATTACCAAGTGCGGCATTCGCCTGGATTCCGGCGACCTGACCTACCTGTCCCAGAAGGCCCGGGAGATGTTGGACGAGGCCGGGCTTACCGACTGCAAGATCTTTGCCTCCAACGCCCTGGACGAGTACATCATCCGGGATCTGGTGCGCCAGGGCGCCCGGATCGACTCCTTCGGCGTGGGCGAGCGGCTGATCACCTCCCGCAGCGAGCCTGTGTTCGGCGGGGTGTATAAGCTGGTAGCCATTGAGGACGAGAACGGCACCGTCATCCCCAAAATCAAGATCAGTGAAAATGCCGCAAAAATCACCACCCCCCATTTCAAGAAGGTGTACCGTATTTTCTCCAAGGCCACCGGAAAGGCGGAGGCCGACCTGATCTGCCTGCGGGATGAGGAGATCGATTTCACTCAGCCCCTGGAGCTGTTCGACCCCGACGCCACCTGGAAGCGGAAAACCTACACCGATTTTGAAGCCAAGGAGCTGATGGTGCCGGTGTTCCTCCAGGGCAAGCTGGTGTATGAGGTTCCCTCTCTCCAGGCCAGCCGCGCCTACTGCCAGCGGCAGGTGGATTCTCTGTGGGATGAGGTAAAGCGGTTTGAAAACCCCCACAACTACTATGTGGATCTGTCCCAGACCCTGTGGGATATCAAGCAGGATCTGCTTAATCACCACGACATGAAGAAATAACCGTATCGAAGGCGGCCGTTTCCCCGGCCGTCTTCTTTCATCCAGAGAAAATTGAATATTTCTTAAATGTTTTTTCGTTTTCTTTCCGCCAGCGATATGATATACTGAAACTGCGTGCATGGGGAAATTCCCCATTTGATGAAAGGGTGGGATGATACTTGACACATCCATACGATATTGTGGTGGTGGGCGCCGGCTACGCCGGCAGCGTGGCAGCCCGTGAATTGGCCCAGCGGGGCAACAAGCGGGTCCTGGTACTGGAGCGCCGTCCCCATGTGGGCGGGAACGCCTACGACTGCCTGGATCAGGCCGGAATTCTGATCCACCAGTACGGCCCTCATATTTTCCACACCAACAACCGGCAGGTTTTTAACTGGCTGTCCCAGTTCACCGCCTGGCGAGACTACCAGCACCGGGTCATCGCCGACATCCCCGGAGAGGACGGCGGGCGGATGACCTTCCCCGTTCCCTTTAACCTCACCTCCCTGGAAACGGCCTTCGGCCCGGAGGAGGGAAAACGGCTGGGAGAGAAGCTGCTGGCCGCTTACGGCCCGGAGCGGAAGGTCACCATTCTGGAGCTGCGGCAGAACACGGATCCCGAAATCGCCGCCTTGGCGGACTACGTCTATGAGCATGTGTTCGTCCGCTACACCATGAAGCAGTGGGGACAGACACCGGAGGAAATTGACCCCAATACTACCGCCCGTGTGCCTGTCTTCCTCTCCCGGGACGACCGGTATTTCCAGGACTCCTGCCAGGGGATGCCCCTGGAGGGCTATACCCCCATGTTCCAGCGGATGCTGGACCACCCCAATATTACTGTGGAGCTTGGTGTGGAGGCCCTCAGCCGCCTGGACGTCTCCGGCGCTGCCGTGACGCTGGACGGTCAGCCCTTTGCCGGCCCGGTGATTTACACCGGTCAGGCGGATGAGCTGTTCGGATTCCAGTTCGGGCCGCTGCCTTACCGCACCCTGGACTTCCGGTTCGAGACCCTTGAGCAGGACGACTTCCAGGGCTACGGCACGGTCAACTACACCGTGGATCAGGATTACACCCGCATCACCGAATTCAAGCACATGACCGGCCAGGTCAAGCCCGGTGTAACCACCATCGTCAAGGAGTATTCCCGGGCCTTCACCGGCGGGGCAGGGGAGACCCCCTATTACGCCATTATCAACCCGGAAAACAACGCCCTCTACGGCAAGTACCGGGCTTTGGCAGACACCTTCCCCAACCTGTACCTGCTGGGCCGGCTGGCCGAATACAAATACTACAACATGGACGCCATCGCGGCCAGAGCGCTGGAGCTGGCTGATGAGCTGCTTCAGCAGCACTGAAAGGGCTCCCACAGAGAGGAGAGATAACCTATGGATAAATTGATTACCTTCGCGGTTCCCTGCTATAACTCCGCCGACTACATGGAGCACTGTGTGGAGACCCTGCTCCAGGGCGGCGACGACATCGAAATCATCCTGGTGGACGACGGCTCCACCAAGGACGCCACCCCCGAAATCTGCGACCGGTATCAGGAGCAGTATCCGGACATTGTCCGGGCCATCCACCAGCCCAACGGCGGTCACGGCGAGGGCGTCAACCAGGGCATCCGCAACGCCCGGGGCATTTACTACAAGGTGGTGGATTCCGACGACTGGGTAGACGTCCCCTCCCTCCACAAGGCCCTGGATAAGCTGCGCCAGTTCGTCCGGGACGAGAAGCTGGTGGACATGATGGTGTGCAACTATGTCTACGAACATGCGGAGACCAACACCCAGCGGGTGATGCACTACCGCAACGTCTTTCCCCGGAACAAGGTCTTCGGCTGGGATCAGATCGGCCGGTTCCGCCCGTCCCAGTATCTGCTGATGCACTCGGTGATCTACCGCACCCAGCTGCTGCGGGACTGCAATCTGGAGCTGCCCAAGCACACCTTCTACGTAGACAACATTTTCGTCTACCAGCCCCTGCCTTACGTAAAGAACATCTATTATTTGGATGTGGATCTGTACCGCTACTTCATCGGCCGTTCCGATCAGAGCGTAAATGAGAAGGTCATGGTCACTCGGGTGGACCAGCAGCTGCGGGTCACCTACCACATGATCGGCAGCCACGACCTGCGCCAGGTATCCGCCGAGCACAAGAAGCTTGGCCGGTACATGTTCAACTACCTGGCTATGATGATGGCCATTTCCTCCATCTTCCTGATCATCGACAACAGCCCCGAGGCCCTGGGAAAGCGCACCCAGCTGTGGGAGTATCTGCGTACTGTGGATTCCGGCATCTATCACAAGATGAAATACCGGGCCGTATCCGCCTTTACCGCCTTCCCCGGCTATCAGGGCAGAAAGCTGTCCGTGGGCCTGTATCGTCTGGCCCGGAAAATCTACAAGTTCAATTAAGGTTCCCAAACGGGAAAGCACCGCGGGCCACGGCAGATCTGCCGTGGCCCGTGTCAGCGTTACCCCATCTTTGATGGGGTTGAAGGTCTACTCCATGGCCGCAAAAAAGAAGCACCCCGCAGGGTGCTTCTTCTTATTTTGCTGAAGTTACGCCAGGGCGGCGGTGATAATAGCCATGGAGTAGACCTCCTGGGCATTACAGCCACGGCTCAGGTCGTTGATGGGGGCGTTCAGGCCCAGCAGGATGGGGCCGTAGGCCTCGAAGCTGCCCAGACGCTGAGCGATCTTATAGCCGATGTTGCCGGCGTTGATGTCGGGGAAGATGAAGGTGTTGGCATAACCGGCCACCTTGGAGTCGGGGCACTTGGTCTGAGCCACACGGGGAGACACAGCGGCGTCAAACTGCAGCTCGCCGTCCACGGGGATGTCAGGCATAGCGGCCTTGGCCTTCTCGCAGGCGTTTCTCATCTTGTCCACGTCCTCGCCCTTACCGGAGCCGAAGGTGGAGTAGCTGAGGAAGGCAACCTTGGGATCGATGCCGAAGATCTTGGCGCACTGAGCGGTCTCCACGGCGATCTCCACCAGCTCGTCCTCAGAGGGCTTGATGTTGATGGCGCAGTCGCCCATGGCCAGCACGTCGTTGTCACCGGTAGCGGAGGGACGCACCAGGATGAAGCAGGAGGACACGATCTTGTTGCCGGGCTTGGTCTTGACCAGCTGCAGGGCGGGACGCACGGTATCAGCAGTGGAGTAGGTAGCGCCGCCCAGCAGGGCATCGGCCTCACCCATAGCCACCAGCATGGTGCCAAAGTAGTTGCTCTTCTTCAGAGCGGTGCGGCACTCCTCCTCGGTCATCTTTCCCTTACGCAGCTCCACCATCTTGGCAACCATCTCGTCCATCTTCTCATAGGTAGCTGGATCGATGATGATGGCGCCCCGGATATTGAAGCCGGCGTCCTCCGCGGCGACACGGATCTCCTCCTCATTACCCACCAGCACGGGGGTGAGGAAGGTACCGGACAGCAGACGGGCGGAAGCCTCCAGAATACGGGGGTCAGTGCCCTCGGTGAAGACGATCTTGCGGGGGTGAGCCTTCAGAATCTCAATCAGCTTTTTGAACATGTCAAAACCATTCCTTCCAAAACAGTTCTTTGGGTGTGTATCCACACGCTCTTTCTCGCTCTATGGTAGCATTTTCCCCTGAAAAATGCAAGGGATATTGCCTTACCATTTTGCCATTTTTTTACCGTTGTATACAAAAAAACGGACCAGATTTTTGTTTTTCCTCTTTACGTGAGGTATTCAGTCATTTATACTATACCATGCGTATTGATTAGATATGAGGTGAACCATTTTGAACGCTGAATTTGCCCGCACCCTGTCCCTGCTTCGCCAGGAAAAAGGAGTCAGCCAGCGCACCGCCGCCGGAGCCCTGGGCATTTCCCAGGCCCTGCTGTCCCACTACGAAAACGGCATCCGGGAGCCTGGCCTGGCCTTTGTGGTCAAGGCCTGCGATTATTACGGCGTGTCTGCCGACTACCTGCTTGGCCGCACCCTGACCCGGGACGGCACCACCATCGGTACAGACGAGCTGTATGACATCAGCGCCGAAAAGGACAACTCCATGCGGGGCTCCGTGCTGGCCCTGCTGTCCAAAAAGCTGCTGGTCAACTCCGTCGGTATGCTGTTTGATCTTCTGGGCAAGACCGGAAACCGGGAGGCCATCCGCGCCGCCTCCAACTACCTGTCCACCGCTCTGTATAAGGTCTACCGGGATTTGTACCACGCCAATCCGGACAACAACCCGGACTTCTTCTCCGTCTCCCCCGTTCTCTTCGCCAGCGGTCTGCCGGAAGCTGACCTCCACATCAGCGAAGCGGAGCTGCGGGATGCGCTGACCAGCCACGTGAAGGAAAAGGGCCGTCTGCCCGAGATGGATCACGCAGCCCTTGCCCGGGACTATCCGGTGCTGTACCAGTCTCTGCTGCAGCTGATCCACAACTCCGGCGAGCGCATGAACAAGCTGCTGGCCGGTCGCAGCAGCAAGTAATCCTCAGGAGGCAAAGTATGACCGATCAATCCAAAATTCGTAATTTCTCCATTATCGCCCACATTGACCACGGCAAGTCCACTCTGTCCGACAGACTGATCGAACAGTGCAACGCCGTGGAGCAGCGCCAGATGGAGTCCCAGCTGCTGGACAACATGGATCTGGAGCGGGAGCGGGGCATCACCATCAAGGCCCGTGCCGTCCGTCTGGATTACACCGCCGCCGACGGCCAGGTGTACGCCCTGAACCTCATCGACACGCCGGGCCATGTAGACTTCAACTACGAGGTCAGCCGTTCTCTGGCCGCCTGTGAGGGTGCCGTGCTGGTGGTGGACTCCACCCAGGGCGTGGAAGCCCAGACCCTGGCCAACACCTACCTGGCCCTGGAGCATGATCTGGAAATCCTGCCTGTATTCAACAAGATTGACCTGCCCGCCGCCGACCCCCACAAGGCAAAGGAGGAGGTAGAGGCCATCATCGGCCTGCCCGCCATGGAGGCCCCGGAATTCTCCGCCAAAATGGGCATTAACATCCCCGCCGTGCTGGAGGACATCGTCCAAAACGTCCCCGCACCCACCGGTGATCGGGAAGCTCCCCTGAAAGCTCTGATCTTCGACAGCCAGTACGACCCCTACCTGGGCGTCATCGTCTACTTCCGGGTCATGGAGGGCACCCTGAAAAAGGGGATGACGGTGAAAATGATGGCCTCCGGCGCCTCCTATCAGGTGCTGGACTGCGGTTATCTCCGTCCCCTGGGCATGGATTCCTGCCAGGAGCTGTCCGCCGGCGAGGTGGGCTGGTTCACCGCCTCCATCAAAAACGTAAAGGACACCCGGGTGGGCGACACCATCACCGAGAGCCAGCGCCCCGCCCAGGAGGCTCTGCCCGGCTACCGTCCCGCCCAGGCCATGGTCTACTGCGGCATCTACACCCAGGACGGCAGCAAGTATCCCGACCTGCGGGACGCCCTGGAGAAGCTGCAGCTCAACGACGCCTCCCTGTCCTTTGAGCCGGAATCCTCCATCGCTCTGGGCTTCGGTTTCCGCTGCGGTTTCCTTGGCATGCTCCACATGGAGATTATCCAGGAGCGGCTGGAGCGGGAATTTGACCTGGATCTGGTGACTACCCTGCCTTCCGTCATTTACGAAGTCACCAAGACCGACGGCACCGTGGTCATGGTAGATAACCCCCACAACTATCCCGACCCGGGCCAGATTGCCGAAGCCAAGGAACCCTACGCCAAGGTGTCCATCATCGCCCCCCCGGACTATGTGGGCAACATCATGCCCATGTGCCAGGAGCGCCGGGGTATTTTCAAGGACATGCAGTATCTGGACACCAACCTGGTGGAGCTGCATTACTCCATGCCCCTGGGCGAGATCATTTACGATTTCTTCGACGCTTTGAAGGCCCGCACCAAGGGCTATGCCTCCCTGGACTACGAGCTGGAGGGTTACATGCCCAGCGAGCTGGTGAAGGTAGACCTGCTGCTCAACGGCGACCAGGTGGATGCCCTGTCCTTTATCGCCCACAAGGAAAAGGCCTATCCCAGAGCCAGAAAGATCTGTGAGAAGCTGAAGGACAACATTCCCCGCCAGCTGTTTGAGGTGCCCATGCAGGCGGCCATCGGCGGCAAGATCATAGCCCGCGAGACAGTCAAGGCCATGCGGAAGGACGTGCTGGCCAAGTGCTACGGCGGCGACATTACCCGAAAGAAGAAGCTGCTGGAGAAGCAAAAAGAAGGCAAGAAGAAAATGCGTTCTCTCGGTACTGTCCAGATGCCCACCGAGGCATTTATGGCTGTACTCAAGCTGGACGAAGAATAACACCGTTCTTCACACCAAACTTTCAAAAAAAGATGGAGAATCGCCTTTCAGGCGATTCTCCATCTTTTTTACTTCAATAAGTTTTGTCGTGTAGGAAGGGAGGGGATTTTCTCTCCCTTCCCGCATAGCCGGAGGAAAGCGGGGCTTTCCGGGAAGTTCTTTGCCTACTTTCTTTCAAGAAAGTAGGGTTAGGGTATAACCGTCCAGGATAGACTGCTCCTCCTGGCTCACCGCATGGTCGATGGTCACCTGGTCGCCTACGTTGAGGATCACCGCCTCCGGATTCTGAGCGGCAGACAGGGAATAGAAGACCTCTTCCCCCTCCAGGCGGACAAAGTAGTAGGTGTTGCCGTCCAGCACCGCCGAGCGGATCTCCGCCACAGTGCCCTGGGCCTGGGTGGAGGGAAGCTCCTCGGTCTGCGTAATGCCGCCCTCTGTGAGCATGCGGATATACTGCTGCTCACACTGGGAGACGGTGGAGCCGGTAGCCACGATCTGGTACTGAGCCACGTTGACCATGGCATACATCTTCACCAGGTTGGCCTGATCCTTCAGGGGAATGAAATACGTGGGCTGGCCGGAGATGTTCAGCAGCAGAGGGAAGGTTGCGGTGTAGCCAAGATCCTGCACCACACCCTGAGCCGACACCTGGGCGGCGTACTCCGTGGCGCCGGGAGCGCTGTAGAACTTGGTCTCCTTGGTGCGCTGGTTGCTCAGCAGGAAGCCCAGGTTAGACTGGTCGGCATTGGCGGAGGTGATGCCAGTGTAGACATAGACGTCGTCATTCAGGGCGATATAGTTATAGCCCTGGGTGGTTACCGTCACGTCCCGCTGGCCCAGAATGGAGTTGATAAAGCCGTTGACCAGGGTGCCGTAGTAATCATACTGCTGCATAATCAGCTGAGGGGTATAGACGTTATCCACCCAGCTGGGCACTTCCTCGTAATACTGGCTCTCGCCGGTGATGGCGTTGCACAGCACCGCTCCCTTGATGTCCGTACCACCGAACAGCCCGATGGTCTTCACCATCCGGGGAGCCACCCACCAGGGCTGACCCTCCTCGTCGATCTCAAACCGGGGGGTGGAGAACATGAAGGTGGGATACTGGAACCGGAGATGACGGTAGATATTCCGGTTCAGGGGCTCGGAGAAGGAATACTTGATTCCCTCCTGCAGGCGCACCACCTGGGCCTCCTGGGTCACCATGTCCACCAGCACATAGGCGGGCAGGCCCTCGCCCCGGTTGGTAAACCACTTGATCAGATCGGCGTAGGCCACGGGAGCCACCCGCACAGGACGGCCCTGGTAGTTGATCTGGGTGGAGTCGCCGGCGTACTCAAACTGGCTGACCATGTCGCTGAGGGTACCCATCTGGCGATCCCCCAGATACTCCGCCGAATCCCTGTCCAGGGTAGGAATCTCATTAAAGGAAATCTGGCTGATGTCCTGGGCAAACTCGCCGTTTTCCACGGTAAGCAGCTCCCGGTAGGCCCCTGCCCGGAAAATAGGCATGGAGATGATCTGCCCCAGGAAGGCGCCCACCACCACAACCACCATCAGGATCCCCACGGGCAGGCACTGCTGCTTAATAAAGCGCAGATATTCCCGCATGGACACTCTGCCCTTTTGCCCAACTCCCTGCATCCCGGAGGTCACCAGGGCAGAGAGGATATAGACAAAGCACAGCATAAACAGGAAGGTGTAAAACTCCGTGGACTGGGGATTGATGGCGGGCAGGGCCAGATAGAAGTAGATAAACCCTACCACCGCCGTCACAATCAGGTTCAACAGGATCTTGCCCGCCTTACCTGACGGGACGCGGGCCATTTTATCCGATGTATCACGCAATGGAATCTTCTCCTTGTCCGGGCTGCCGCCCTATGGCAGAAACAACCCTATGAAATGATGCAAGTATACCCGTTTTTGACCAAAAAATCAACCGAAATTCCCCACCCCGTTTGTGAAGATTTGGTTAAGCCCATTTCCAAGCCCAACAGAGTATGGGAAAAGGGAAATTGTGCCATACTGTATGAAAACAGAAAAGGGAAAGGTGGTTTACCACATGAACGTAAAGGAATTGATGAATCCCGCCGTGGTCACCATTGAGCCTGCCTCCTCCGCTGCCCTGGCTGCCCGGCTGATCAGCCGACACAACGTGGGGGCCCTGCCGGTGTGCGGGCCGGACCGGAAGCTGCGGGGTATGGTGACCGACCGGGACATCATCCTGCGGTGCATCGCCGCGGAGGAGGATCCCGCCCAAACCCCGGTACGGGACATTATGACCCGGGGCTGCGTCACTGTCTCCCCGGGGGACGACTGCCGCCAGGCCGCCCGGATCATGGCCGCCCAGCAGGTGCGCCGCCTGCCAGTGGTAGAAGAGGGAAAGCTGGTGGGCATCGTCTCCCTGGCCGACCTGGCCCGGAGCCAGCGCTACGACATGGAGGCGGCCCAGGCACTGGGGGAGATCTCTGAGAATATCCTCCGGCGGTGAAAACGGCCCGGCGCTGAGACAGCGTCGGGCCGTGGCTTTACCGATCGATTTTGTTCAGCACCGCCTGAAACCAGTCGGGCAGGGGGCACTCCAGCTCCACCAGCTTCCCTGTGGTGGGATGGACAAATTTCAGCTTTCTGGCATGGAGACACTGTCCCGCCAGGCCGGGATAGGGCTTTTTGCTGCCGTACACCACGTCACCCAGCAGGGGATGGCCCAGGGAGGCCAGATGCACCCGAATCTGGTGGGTGCGCCCCGTCTCCAGACGGCACTCCACATGGGTATAGCCGGGGTAGCGGGCCAGCACCGACCAGTGGGTCACCGCCGCCCGTCCGTTTTTGGGGTCGACAGCCATCTTTTTCCGATCCACCGGATGGCGGCCAATAGGTGCATCCACCGTACCGGAATCCGCCCGGAGATTGCCCACTGCCACCGCTTCATACACCCGGGCCAGGGAGTGATCCTGCAGCTGCTCCGCCAGAGCCAGGTGGGCCCGGTCATTTTTCGCGGCGATGATCAATCCGGAGGTGTCCCGGTCAATGCGGTGGACGATGCCGGGGCGGAGCTGGCCGTTGATCCCCGACAGAGAGTCGCCGCAGTGGTACAGCAAAGCGTTGACCAGGGTGCCATCAGGATGGCCGGGGGCGGGATGCACCACCATGCCCACCGGCTTGTTGATGACAATCACATCCCCGTCCTCGTACACCACATCCAGGGGAATATTCTGGGGCACTACATCCACCGGCTGGGGATCAGGCACCGTTACGGTCACCTCATCTCCGGGGACCGTTTTGCTGTTCTTTTTCCACGTCTTGCCGCCGCAGACCGCCGCACCCTCCTCCAGCAGCCGCTGGGCCGCCGAGCGGGTCAGCCCCTCTATGCTCCGGGCCAGGAAGGCGTCCGCCCGCTCACCGGCCCGGTCGGCAATCAGATGATACTCCGCCATGCCTTACTTCACCCCATGCTCCAGCCTGTCCGCCAGGAACATGTAGTACAGGGCGGCGGCGATCCCGCCCACCACCACAAAGACATCGGCCACGTTGAATACCGCGAAATTCATGAACAGCACATGGAACATGTCCACTACGTATTGCAGCCGCACCCGGTCAATCAGATTGCCAATGGCTCCCGCCAGCAGCAGGGTGAGGGAGAGCCGTCCCAGAGGGTGGCGGAAGAAGCCCTTCCATAGAGCTACGGCCAGGATCACCGAAACCACCAGGGAAATCATGGTCAGAATCCAGGTATGCTCCGAAAAGATGGAAAAGGCCGCGCCGGTGTTCTGCACATAGGTCAGATCCATGATGTAGGGTAGGAAAGGCACGTGCTCCCCCAGGGGGATGTTGGCCACCACCAGATATTTTACCACCTGATCCAGGGCCACCAGGATCAGGACAAGCAGGGCGTACAGCATAGCAGGTTCTCCTCACGGACAGGTTTACAGAATATACGCCATCATTCTATCATGTTCTTCCAGGAAGAACAACGGGAATTTTCCGGAATTTGATCAAATTTTGCGATGGAAAAACGCGCCCCCCTGTGCTGCTGCACAGGGGGGCGCGAGACAGTTTTGAGAAACCTGATTATTTCACGGCCTCGCCGGCGGCCTTCTTGGCCTTGATCTCCTTCACGGCGTCCTTGTAGCTCAGGTTGACGCGGCCCTTGTCGTCGATCTCGGTGACCTTGACCCAGATCATATCGCCGATGTTCACCACGTCCTCCACCTTCTCCACACGGTGGTCGGCCAGCTTGGAAATGTGAACCATGCCGTCCTTACCGGGAGCCAGCTCTACGAAAGCGCCGAACTGGAGGATGCGAACCACCTTGCCGTAGTACAGCTCGCCCACCTGGGGAACGAACACGATGGTCTCGATCATCTTCTTGGCGGCGTCGCAGGCCTCGGCGTTGGGGGAGGCGATGTGAATGGTGCCGTCATCCTCGATGTCCACAGTGGCGCCGGACTCAGCGGTGATCTTCTGAATCACGGAGCCGCCCTTGCCGATGACCTCACGGATCTTGTCGGGGTCGATCTTCAGGGTGATCATCTTGGGGGCATACTTGCTCACCTCGGCCCGGGGGGCGGAGATGCAGGGCAGCATGATCTCGTCCAGGATGGCGAAGCGGGCGTCCTTGGTGATCTCCAGAGCTTCCTTGATGATCTCATGGGTCAGGCCGTCGTTCTTCAGGTCCATCTGGATGGCGGTGATACCGGCCTTGGTGCCGGCCACCTTGAAGTCCATCTCGCCGTGGAAGTCCTCCACGCCCTGGATGTCGATGAAGGTGGTGAAGCCGCCGTTGTCGTCCTGGATCAGGCCGCAGGAAATGCCGGCCACAGGGGCCTTAATGGGCACACCGGCGTCCATGAGGGCCAGGGTGGAGCCGCAAATGGAGCCCTGAGAGGTGGAACCGTTGGAGGACAGCACCTCGGAGACGACGCGGATGGCGTAGGGGAACTCCTCCTGGCTGGGCAGCACAGGCAGCAGAGCACGCTCAGCCAGCGCGCCGTGGCCATACTCCCGGCGGTTGGTGGAACGGGGAGCACGGGCCTCGCCCACAGAGTAGGGGGGGAAGTTATAGTGGTGCATATACCGCTTCTCGGTCTCCTCCCAGATGGTGTCCAGCTTCTGAGAGGCAGCCAGGGTGTTCAGAGTACACACGGACAGCACCTGGGTCTGACCACGGGTGAACAGGCCGGAGCCGTGGACACGGGGCAGCACACCCACCTCGGCGGCCAGGGGACGGATCTCGTTCTTGGCGCGGCCGTCCACACGGTGGCCCTCCAGCAGCCAGGCCTTGACGATCTTCTTCTGGAACTTGTAGGTGAACTCCTCCAGATACTGATCCATATCGGGATACTGCTCCAGATACTTTTCGTGCCACTTATCGATCATGGCGTTCCAGCGGGTCTCACGGACATTCTTGTCATCGGTGTCCATGGCGGCCTTGGCCTCGTCCATGAACTCGTCCACGATCTTGTCGAACAGCTCCTGGTTGAACTGGGCATGCTCGTACTCCATCTTGGGCTTGCCGATCTCGGCCACGATCTGGTTGATGAAGTCGATCTGCTTCTTGATCTCCTCATGGGCCTTGACGATACCGGCGTACATGATCTCGTCGGGGATCTCGTCGGCGCCGGCCTCGATCATAACCACCTTCTCGGCGGTGGCGGCCACGGTCACGTCCATGCGAGAGGTCTTGCGCTGCTCCTGGTTGGGGTTGAGGACGATCTGGCCGTCGCAGTAGCCCACCTCCAGACAGCCGATGGGGCCGGCGAAGGGGATCTCGGAGTAGCTGACGCAGGCGGAGGCGCCGATCATGGCAGCCACCTCGGGGGAGCAGTCATAATCCACGCTCATCACGGTGCACTGGATGCACACGTCGTTGCGGAAATCGTAGGGGAACAGGGGACGCATGGGCCGGTCGATCAGGCGGCTGGCCAGCACGGCGGGCAGAGAGGGGCGGCCCTCACGGCGCATGAAGGAGCCGGGAATGCGGCCCACGGCGTACAGCTTCTCCTCAAACTCCACGCTGAGGGGGAAGAAGTCGATGCCGTCCCGGGGACGGGGAGCCACGGTGACGGCCACCATCACGGTGGTGTCGCCGTACTTGACCATGGCGCTGGCGCTGGCCAGCTCAGCCACCTTGCCCACCTCGATGGTCAGGGGACGGCCGCACAGGTCCATGGTCCAACTCTTGAAGTTGTTAAACTGCTTGTGCTTAATAACGGTTGACATGTCGACACTCCTTTTCGTTTCGTTTTCCGGAGCCATAAGCCAACTCTTTAGCACTTGAAACCAGGTTCGGGCCGGGCTCAAGCCCAGTTTCAACTGCTAAAAAAGCGGCGTGGCTCCAGATTTGGCTTTGGGTTTAGATGTGAACATAGGGCAGCGCGGAACCACGCTGCCCTATGAGGCACAATCTTACTTACGGATGCCCAGCTTGGCGATGATAGCGCGGTAACGCTCCACGTCCTTGGCCATCAGATAGTCCAGCATCGTGCGGCGCTTACCGACCATCTTCAGCAGACCACGGCGGGAGTGGTTGTCCTGCTTGTGAATCTTCAGGTGCTCGGTCAGCTCGTTGATGCGGGCGGTCAGAATGGCGATCTGAACCTCGGGGGAGCCGGTGTCAGTGGGATGGGTGCGGTTGGCCTCAATAACGGCAGTCTTTTCGTCCTTGCGGATCATGTTTGGTTTCCACCTTTCTGTAATAGTCCCCAATGGGCTGCGTAGCGGGTGGGTGTCGCCCCGTCCTGGCGGACAGGCTGTGTCCCGCAACGAAGCGGATGGGCAGTCTACGCCCTTTGGCGTACGCCGTACTATATCACAGTTTTGCCCGTCTGTAAAGGAAAAAGTCGGGATTTCTCTGAAATATTTTTACTTCATCCCCAGAATCCAGGGAAAAAGAAGGCGAAATGTGGTATTCCGCGCTATTTGTGCTGGGGACTCCGGGAGGTCATTTTTCTCAAACGGGAGGCCATTGTCCACGGTACAAGGACACGTCATTTCTCCAGAATCACTTTATCGTCTGATCGCACACAGCTTTCTCTAATTTTCTTTCAAAAATGTGCATATAGCTGAAATTCACTTGTGCGTTTTACCGGTCCATGATAAAATAATCCCGTAAAATACCAGAATTACCCTATCTTAGATTATGTCCATGGCGCGGCTTGTCCCAGTTGCACTCCACGACCATCAATGGTGAAAACCGCTCCCAAGAGAGCGGAGCATAATAATGAGAGAAGGGATACACGATGAAAAACAGGAAACGGCGACACCTGCCCCTGCTGCTTGCCCTTACGGCGGCGCTGGGCCTGGCTGTTCCGGCGGGGGCGGCCGGCGGAACCTTTACCGACGTGCCGGACAGCTACTGGGCCTACCCCTTCGTAGAGAAAGCGGCCGATGAGGGCTTTGTCTCCGGCGTGGGCAGCGGCCGGTTCGACCCCAATGGAACGGTGACCTACGCCCAGTTTGCCACCATGGTGGCCCGCAGCTTCCGGTCCGACGTCCTGGACACCTCCTCCGGCCGCGGAGACTGGTGGCTGCCCTACATGGAAGCCGTGCACAGCGGCGGGCTGCTGGAGGGCACCCAGGTATCCGACCGGCAGAGCTGGGACAGCACCTTGGTAAACAGCCCCATCTCCCGCTATGAGATGGCCCAGGTGATGTACCACGTGATGAACCTGCCCGGGGCCAAGATCAAACTCCCCGGCAGTGCCGCCATCACCCAGGCCAAGCAGAGCATCGCCGACTGGGGCTCCATCCCCAAAAACTATCAAGACGCAGTGGCTGCCTGCTACGCCGCCGGGCTGCTCAGCGGTGTGGACGACAAGGGCACCTTCGGCGGCGGCTCCGACATGAGCCGCGGCCAGTCCGCAGTGGTGATGTGCCGTCTCAACGGGGTGGAAGTCAGCCAGCCGGAGACGCCCCCTGTCTCTGGAGACGGCAAAACCCTGGTTGCTCAGCCTCTGGCGGAGGATCCCCTGTCCCCCGACCTCACCCCTTCCAGCATGAAAATCCAGGATCTGGTGGACTACTGCGACGGCGGACTGGAGTACGGCGACCTGAGCACCTCGGGGGTATACCAGGTCCGGAAATTCACCGGAGACGGGGAGGACTTCTCCATTGTGGAGGCCTATGTGGAGGAGCTGTGCGGCGGCAGCTATAACCTGGAGCTGGGGGAGGAATACTACAAAAGCTACTCCGACACCTTTTTCAGCTGGGGTCTGAATTATACTGGCACAGGAAATGTAAAGGACACCACAGGGGTCACCTATACCGATACCCAGTGTACCATCAACATCTACGGTACCATTGTGCGGGATCGGTTGAAGGTATCCGTCTGGATTCCTCTGGACATGGAGCTGGCGGATCTGGGCCTGCGCTATGGGCAGACAACACAGTCTGTAAGCCTGGCCGGCCCGTCGGCGATGACAGGACTTTACAAGCTGTCCGACGGTTCCTTCCAGACCAGTGACGGGCGGCTGACCACCCGGATGGGGCAGGCGGTGGTGCTGCGGGACGGCGTATCCTACACCACCGAGGCGTCCTTTCTCCGCAACAGCCGTCTCAGCCGGGACGAACTGTGGGTACGGGACTTCTATCGGGACGAGACCCTGTTCTTCTGTTCCCCCGCAAGCCGTCTGATGACCGGGGATGTCTATACCCGGAAGGATCTTGTTCAGGAGATGGGCACCATCGGTTCTGACCCCAATTTCTTCCGCAGCGCGGATGATTTCGACAACTACACTTGGACGCTCTTTTTCGGCGCGGGCCACAACGGGGAATTTATTACCCCCCTGATCACCCAGCTCAACCAGTTTGAGAATCTCACCGTGCGGATGATGTACTGGGACGAGGGCGTGGAGGCGGTCTATTACATCTACGCCGCCTTCGACTCCAGCCCCTACACCCTGGAGGCCCTGTGCGCGGTAGGTCTGTCCGCCGGTTCCGCCCCTCAGGCGGATGAGACCCTCACCATGTATACCGGCCAGTCCCTCAATCTCACCTGTCCCACGGAGTTCGGCGCCAATTATGAGCTGTTCACCTGGGAGATCGTGGAGGGCGGCGCCCTGGCGGAGGTGTCCGGCGCCACATCCAAAACCTGCACCCTCACCGCCAACCGGGCGGGAACAGTACGCCTGCGCGTGACCTATCAGTACGGGGTGGACGAACCGGATGTGCTCACCGGGATTCCCCGCAACGTGGACAAGAGCCGCACCCGGGACTACCTGATTACCATTGAAAGCAGATAAGCGCCCCATGAAAAAGGGCCCCCGCTTTTTGGGCGGGGGCCCTGGTTTTTCTGTTATTCAGCCATCCGGACCGCCTTGTTTGCTACCTGCTCCAGCAGGACAAAGAAGGCCTCCTGCTCCTCCCGGGTCAGATCGGAGGTGGCGTCGGCCACCCACTGATTCATCACCTTCTGGGCCTGTCCCACCAGCTCCATGGCCTTGTCTGTCAGGGAGACCCGCACCGAGCGCACATCCTCCGGATTCACCGTCTTTTGGATCAGGCCGTCCTTCTCCATCCGCATCAGCATTTTGGCCACGGTGCTTTTGTCCATGTCCAGCTCCTTGCAGATCTCCACCTGGCTCATGGCCTTGTGATCCCGGATACAGAACAGGAAAATCGCCTTGGCCCCGGAGATGCCCAAATAGGCCAGCCGGACGTTAGTCAGCATATTCATCTTCCGGTAAAGCACCGAAATATCCCTTGTGGGATCCATCCCGCCCCGCTCCTTTCCGTGGTTGGCTTGTCAAGTATCATCATACACGCCCAGACATCAAAAATCAAGTTTGGCAAATCTGCTGTCCGATAATTAGTTGACATGCCAACAATAATGCGCTAGAATAAGTTCAGTGCCTAATGGCACTTTTTTCATCGGTCATTTGTTGGTATGCCAACTATATGTATTGGCGTACCGGGTCGATTTTAGGAAAGGAGCGATAAACGATTCATGCCTACCGCACAAAATAACGCATATCTGGCGGAAGCGCCGGTGGGAAAGCTGATTTTGAAGTTTTCCATCCCCTGCATCATGTCCCTGCTGATTGCCGCTTTGTATAACCTGGTGGATCAGGTCTTTATCGGGTGGGGCGTGGGATATCTGGGCAACGGAGCCACCAACGTCATTTACCCCATTACCGTCATTACCCTGGCCCTGGCCGTACTCATCGGCGACGGCTGCGCGGCCTACCTTAGCCTTTGCCAGGGCAGGGGAGACACCGCCGGAGCCCACAAGTCGGTGGGCAACGCCATCCTGCTGTCCGTGGTGATTGGTGTGGTGCTGACCATTCTGTTCATTCTGGGAGAAAACCAGATCCTGTGGGCCTTCGGCGCCACGGAAAACAACATCGGCTATGCCCATGAGTATTTCCGCTACATCGTCCTGGGCATTCCCTTTTACATGTTCGGCAACGCCATGAACGGCATCATCCGGGCCGACGGCAGCCCCAAGTTTGCCATGGTCTCCACCCTGGTGGGCTGCATCATGAATCTGATTCTGGATCCTGTGGCCATTTTCGGCCTGGGATGGGGGATGCGGGGCGCCGCCCTGGCCACCATCGCCGGTCAGATTGTCACCGCTCTGCTGGCAGTCTACTACCTGTTCCACACCAAAACCTTCGTCCTGAACCGTTCCAGCTTCCTGCTCAAGCCCTCTGTCCTCAAGCGGGTCATCCCTCTGGGCGGTTCCAGCTTCCTGACCCAGATTTCCATTGTGGTCATTATGGCTGTGATGAATAACATCCTGGTTCAGTACGGCGCCCTGTCCAAGTACGGGGAGGACATTCCCCTGACGGTGGTGGGCATCGTTATGAAGGTGTTCGGCATTGTGGTGTCCATCGCCGTGGGCATCACCGTAGGCGCCCAGCCCATTATCGGTTACAACTACGGCGCAGGCAATTTCAAGCGTGTGAAGGAGGTTTTCCGCAAGCTGATGAAGGCGGAGGTGTGCGTGGGCATCGTGGCCATGCTGTGCTTTGAGTGCTTCCCCCTGCAGATCATCAGCATCTTCGGCACCGGCGACGCCCTGTATCAGGAATATGCCTGTCTGGCCTTCCGGATCTACCTGGGCACGGTGCTCCTGTGCGTTATTCAGAAGGCCAGCTGCATCTTCCTCCAGGCCATGGGCAAGCCGGTGGCCTCCACCTTCCTGTCCCTGCTGCGGGAGATCATTCTGAGCATTCCCTTGATTCTGCTGCTTCCCATTCCCTTCGGCGTGGTGGGCCCTCTGTTCGCCGGCCCCATCGCCGACGTGGTGTCCTTCCTGGCGGCAGTTTTTATGCTCCGGGGCACCATGAAGCAGCTGTCCCAGCCGGATAAAGGAGGTATAGCACAATGAAAAACCGAATCATCACCATCAGCCGGGAATTCGGCAGCGGCGGCCGCACCATCGGCAAAGAGGTGGCCCGTCAGCTGGGCATCCCCTGCTACGATCAGGAGCTGCTGGAGAAACTGGCGGAGGAGAGCGGATTCTCCCGGGACTACCTACGGGAGCAGGGAGAGTACGCGGGGGAGAAGGGGCTGTTCGGCCTGTCCCTGGCCCCCCGCACCTACGGTCTGACCAATCAGGATCAGATCTGGAAAATTCAGTATGATCTGATCTGCCGTCTGGCGGAGGAGGGCCCCTGCGTCATTGTGGGCCGCTGCGCCGACTACATCCTCCGGGACAGGGCCGACTGCCTGCGGGTATTCATCCACGCCAGTCTGGAAAAGCGGGCTGAGCGGATTGTCCGGGAGTATGGAGAGCGGCCGGAATCCCCGGAGCAGCGCCTGCGGGACAAAGACAAGCGCCGGGCCACCTACTACCGCTTCTATACGGATATGAAGTGGGGCCGGGCCCAGAATTACCACATCTCCCTGGACAGCGGCGAGCTGGGGCTGGATCGCTGCGTGGATCTGATCAAACAGCTGTATTGAGCCTGGAATCAAAAAAGGGACCTGAGGAATGGAAATCCTCAGGTCCCTTTTGTTGTCAAAGAGAGGATTGGCTCTTACAGCTCGATGGCAGCCACAACCTTGGCGCACCGGGGGCAGAGGGTGGGGTGCTGGGTATCGGCGCCCACCTTGATGTGGTGCTTCCAGCAGCGCTCGCACTTGTCGCCCTTGGCGGGAGCGACCTCCACCTTCAGCTCGCTGCCCACCTCCACGGTGGCCTGGGAGACGATGAGCAGATCGGCCAGGTAATCGGCGTCCAGCTCCGCCAGGAAGGCGTCCTCCCTAGGCACAGTGAGGGTGACGGCAGCCTCCAGGCTCTTGCCGATCTTCTTCTCATTCCGGGCGGCCTCCAGGGCGCCGTTGACGGCGGTACGCACCTGGATGACCTTCTCCCACTTGGCCATCTCCTCGTCGGACAGGGCGTACTGGGTAAAGGGCTTGTTCATCTCGTTGAGCACCACGTTCCGGCCGTCGTCCTCCGCCCGATGGGGCATGGCCAGCCAGATCTCGTCGCAGGTGAATGCCAGGATGGGGGCAAACAGCTTGGTGATGGTGTCCAGGATCAGCCACAAGGCAGTCTGGGCGGAGCGGCGCTCCAGGCCGTTTTTATCCTCGCAGTACAGACGATCCTTGATGATATCCAGATAGAAGGAGCTCAGCTCCACCACGCAGAAATCGTTGATGGCGTGGGACACCACGTGGAACTCGTAGTTGTCGTAGGCGGCAAAGCACTTTTCCGTCAGCTCATTGAGCTTGCTCACCGCCCACTTGTCCAGCTCCAGCATATCCTGGGGCTCCACCAGGTGGTTGGGATCAAAGCCGTCCAGGTTGCCCAGGCAGTACCGGGCGGTGTTGCGGAACTTCAGATAGTTCTGGGACAGCTGCTTGAAGATGTTGTCGGAGCAGCGCACATCCACGTGGTAGTCGGCAGAGCCGGCCCACAGGCGCAGCAGGTCGGCGCCGTACTTCTTAAAAATGTCGGCGGGATCCACACCGTTGCCCAGGGACTTGTGCATGGCCCGGCCTTCGCCGTCCACGGTCCAGCCGTGGGTCAGGCACTCCTGGAAGGGTGCTCCCTTCCCCAGGGCGCCCACAGCGGTGAGCAGAGAGGACTGGAACCAGCCGCGGTACTGATCCAGGCCCTCCAGGTACATGGTGGCGGGCCAGAAGCCCTGATCCTTCTGCATGGAGGCATAGTGGGTGGAACCGGAATCGAACCAGCCGTCCAGGGTGTCCTCCTCCTTGGTGAAGCCGTGGCTCTGGCCGCAGTGGGGGCACTTGAAGTCCTTGGGCAGGATATCGGCAGCCTCCAGCTCATACCAGGCATTGGAGCCCTTCTCCCCAAACAGCTTGCTGACAGCGGCGATGGTCTCATCGGTGCAGATGGGCTTGCCGCAGTCGGAGCAGTAGAACACGGGGATGGGCAGACCCCACCGGCGCTGACGGGAGATACACCAGTCGGCACGCTCCCGGATCATGGAGATCATCCGGTCCTTGCCCCAGGCGGGCACCCAGCGCACGTTGTCGGTGGCGGCTACCGCCGCGTCCTTGAAGGCATCCACAGAGCAGAACCACTGGGGGGTGGCCCGGAAGATGATGGGGTTCTTACACCGCCAGCAGTGGGGGTAGGAGTGGACGATCTCCTCGCTGGCAAACAGGGCGCCGCTCTCCTTCATGTCTGCCAGAATGACGGGGTTGGACTCTTCGGTCTTCATGCCCGCATACTTGCCGGCATAGTCGGTGTGGCGGCCCCGGTCGTCCACAGGCACCACCATCTCCATGCCGTACCGGCGGCAGGTCTGATAGTCGTCTGCGCCGAAGCCGGGAGCGGTGTGGACGCAGCCGGTACCGGAGTCCATGGTGACGTAGTCGGCCAGCAGCAGACGGGAAGTCTTGTCCAGGAAGGGGTGGTGGGCCAGCATGTTCTCGAAGAAGGAGCCGGGATGGGTCTCCACGATCTCGTACTCCTCAATGCCGCCTACCTTCATGACCTTCTCCACCAGGGCCTCGGCCATGATATAGCAGCTGTCGCCCGCCTTCACAATGGCGTAGCTCTCACTGGGATGGAGGGAGATGCCCAGGTTGCCGGGCAGGGTCCAGATGGTGGTGGTCCAGATGACGAAGTAGAGCTTGCTGTGGTCATAGCCGGGCAGCTTGCCCAGGTCGTCGGCCATGGGGAACTTCACGTAAACGGTGGTGCAGGGATCGTCCTGATACTCGATCTCCGCCTCGGCCAGGGCGGTCTCGTCCTTGGGGCACCAATACACGGGCTTAAGGCCCTTGTAAATGTAGCCCTTCTTATACATCTCCCCGAAAACCTTTACCTCCTCGGCCTCGAAGCCGGGATCCATGGTCTTGTAAGGGTGCTCCCAGTCGCCGATCACGCCGATGCGCTTGAAGCCCTCCATCTGGATATCAATATACTTCTGGGCGTAGTTGTGGCAGGCCGTGCGGAACTCCGGCACGGACATCTGCTTGCGGTTGAGCTTCTGCTCCTTGATGATGGCGCTCTCAATAGGCATGCCGTGGTTGTCCCAGCCGGGGATATAGGGGGTGTAATAGCCCCGCATGGCATACATCCGGGTGATGAAGTCCTTCAGGGACTTGTTCAGGGCGTGACCCATGTGCAGGTTGCCGTTGGAGAAGGGAGGGCCGTCGTGGAGAGAGAAGCGGGGCTTACCCTCGTTCTTCTTCAGCAGCTCGTTGTACAGGTCCATCTTGTTCCAGTTCTCCAGCATGCCGGGCTCCCGAGCGGGCAGGCCGGCCCGCATGGGGAATTCGGTCTTGGGGAGATTGATGGTCTTGTTGTAGTCCATGTCTCATGTTCCTCCGTCTATTTGAAACTTTTATTGATCTGCGAATTTGTGGGAAAAGGTGGAGCGGAAGCTCCCTTCGGTTTGCGTTCCTTCGAGGAAGGAAACAAAAAACGCCCTTGTCTCAGCAAAGAGACAAAGGCGTAACCTCTGCGGTACCACTCTTCTTGCCGGATGGAGCATCCGGCCACTCAAGGTAAGCCCGGTAACGGGGGCGTCCGGAGGAGCCTACTGGTATTCAGCCCTCTGCTCCAAGGTGATTTTCCCCGTCCCCTCCCGTCCGCCTTGCACCAAACGGCGGCTCTCTGTGCGTATCGGGGGTGGGTACTCCTCCTTTTCCACGCAATTAAACGATTTGCCCTAGTATTCTATCCGCTTTTTTCAAGGATGTCAATAGAGATTCCCCGCTGTTCCCTGGGAAATCCTGATTTTCTCCTGCCTGTTCTCTGCCTTGCCCTGTGTCCATGCTATCCGTATCCTATCCTTTCGGTAAACGCCGCTGATTCGCCCCTGGTCCACCTCTATTCTCCCGAAGAATTTTCCCGTATAATCCAGGCATTTCCCTTGTAGCGGCGAAAAAAAGATGATAAAATGATACGATACCGCTGTAAGATGTATTTTCGCGGGAACCGTCCCGCTCCCATACCAAAGATTCGGAGGAACACATGGAACGAACCACCACCACCATCTCCCAGGAGGAGATCAGCCGCCAGCTGGGCTTCTGCCGGGAGATTGCCGCCCTGAACGCTGTCCGGCCCCAGGCGCCCCTGGCCTTTGTGGACACCTACGGCTGCCAGCAGAACGAGGCTGATTCCGAGCGCATCCGGGGCTATCTCCGCCAGATGGGCTACGACTTTACTCAGGACGAGGAACAGGCCCAGATTATCGTACTCAACACCTGCGCCATTCGGGAGCACGCCGAACAGCGGGTGCTGGGCAACCTGGGCGCCCTGGTTCACGTCAAGCGCCGCCATCCCGACCAGATCATCTGCCTGTGCGGCTGTATGGCCCAGGAGCCCCACGTGGCCGAAAAGGTGCGCCAGTCCTTCCGCCATGTGGACTTGGTTTTCGGCCCCCATGTGCTTTGGAAATTCCCGGAGTTTATCCATACCCTGCTCACCGGCCGGGGACGGATCTTCCAGATCCCTGACGAGGCCGGCTCCATCGCCGAGGGCATTCCGGTGGTGCGTCAGGACACGGTGAAGGCCTGGGTATCCATTATGTACGGCTGCAACAACTTCTGCTCCTACTGTATCGTCCCCTATGTCCGGGGCAGGGAGCGCTCCCGCAAGCCGGAGGACATTCTCCGTGAGGTAAGGGAGCTGGTGGAGCAGGGGTACAAGGACATCACCCTGCTGGGCCAGAATGTCAACTCCTACGGCAAGGATCTGGATCAGGCCATGGACTTTGCCGACCTGCTGCAGGCCATCAACGCCATCCCCGGGGACTTTTTGATCCGCTTCATGACCTCCCACCCCAAGGACGCCACCCAGAAGCTGTTTGAAACCATGGCCCGGTGCGAAAAGGTAGCTCCGGTGCTCCACCTGCCCTTCCAGGCGGGGAATGACCGGATTTTGAAGATAATGAACCGCCGCCACACCCGGGAGCAGTATCTGGAGAAGATCCGCAGCCTGAAGGCTCTGATCCCCGATATCGTCCTGACCTCCGATGTGATCGTGGGCTTCCCCGGGGAGACCACGGAGGAATTTGAGGACACCCTGAAAGTGCTGGAAGAGGTGCGTTTTGACGCCCTGTTTACTTTCATCTATTCCCCTCGGGTGGGCACCCCCGCCGCGGAGATGGACGATCCCATGTCCCGGGAGGAGAAGCTGGCCAACTTTAACCGCCTGGTTGCCCTCCAGGATCAGATTTCCGAGGAGAAGCACGCCGCCTACATCGGCAAAACGGTGCGCTGCCTGGTGGACGGGGTGAGCGACGACCCCCGCTACCCCGTGACCGCCCGCACCCCCGGCAACCGCCTGGTACGTCTCACCGGCGGTACCGCCCAGGACGTGGGGCAGTTCATGGACGTGCAGATCACCGGGGCCAATAAGTGGTCCCTCTTCGGCGACCTACTTTTCTTGGAAGAAAAGTAGGCAAAAGAACGTTCTGCGAAACTTCGTTTCGCTTTCTTCCCATTCTACGAAAGGCCCCGTATATAGGCGGCCAACACAGAAAGACGGTGACCCCATGGCAGAAATGACCCCTATGATGAAACAGTATCTGGAGATGAAGGAGCAGAATCCCGACTCCATCCTGTTTTTCCGTCTGGGCGATTTTTACGAGATGTTTTTTGACGACGCCAAGCTGGCCTCCAAGGAGCTGGATCTGACCCTCACCACCCGGGATCGGAACAAGCCCCCGGAGGAGCGCACCCCCATGTGCGGCGTACCCTACCACGCCTGTGACAGCTACATCGCCCGCCTGATTGCCAAGGGGTACAAGGTCGCCATCTGCGAGCAGACGGAGGATCCCGCCACCGCCAAGGGGCTGGTGGATCGGGACATCATCCGGGTGATCAGTCCCGGCACCGTCATTTCCTCCTCCATGCTGGAGGAGGGGCGGAACAACTTCCTCTCCGCCGTCTATGCCGACTCCGCGGCGGTGGGCCTGTGCCTGTGTGACCTGTCCACCGGCGAGGTGTTCGCCACCTCTTTCCCCGCCGGGGAGGAGGCCCTGTCCCATCTGGAAAACGAGCTGGGCCGGTTCCATCCCGCCGAGGCGGTGCTGTCCGACGGCGCCTATCACCAGGAGGGGCTGGTGTCCTTCCTCCGGGATAAGCTGGACTGCCTGTGCGAAAACGGGGGCGAGGCCCGCTTCCGCTTCCCCGCCGCGGAGGAGCTGGTAAAAAAACAGTTCCGCTCCGGACTGGACTCCCTGCCGGAAGGGGATCAGGCGGCGGTACAGGCGGCGGGCGGCCTGCTGTCCTACCTGTACGAAACTCAGAAAACCGATCTGGATCACATCGCCGTATTTACCTACTACACCGCCGGGCAGTTCATGGAACTGGATCTCACCGCCCGGCAGACCCTGGAGCTGACGGAGACCCTCCGCTCCAAGGAGAAGAAGGGCTCCCTGCTGTGGGTGCTGGACCGCACCAAAACCGCCATGGGCAGCCGCCTGATGCGGGGCTGGATGGAGCGTCCCCTCCTGTCCCCGGTGCAGATCGGCCGGCGGCAGCAGGCGGTGGGCTGCCTGGTGGAGGACATCATCACCCGGGAGGAGCTGATCCTGGAGCTGAAAGAAGTCACCGACCTGGAGCGGCTCATCGGCCGGGTGGTGTACGGCTCGGCAGGGGGCCGGGACCTGGTGGCCCTGGCCAACGGCCTGAGCCGCCTGCCCCGGATCCGCAGCCTGCTGGAGCCCTGTTCCTCCGCTCTGCTTCAGAGCCTCCGGGAGGATCTGGACGACCTGCCCCAGGTGCGGGAGCTGCTCCTCCAGGCCCTGGTGGACGAGCCCCCCTTCTCCGTCCGGGAGGGGAAATTCATTCGCCCCGGCTACAGCCCGGAGGTGGATCAGCTGCGCCATGTGATCGACCACGGGGCGGAGCTACTGGCCGACCTGGAGACCCGCACCAAGGAGCAGACCGGCATCAAGAATATGAAGGTCAGCTATAACAAGGTCTTCGGCTATTACATCGAGGTGGCCAAGTCCCAGATCGGCCTGGTGCCCCAGGACTGGGTGCGGAAACAGACCACCGTCAACGCCGAGCGGTATATTTCCCAGGAATTGAAGGAGCTGGAGCACACCATCCTCTCCGCCCAGGACAAGGTGGTGGCTTTGGAATATCAGCTGTTCTGCCAGCTAAAGGACACCGTCTGCCAGCATGTGACTCAGATCCAGGCCTCGGCAGCGGCGGTGGCTCAGGTGGACGTGCTCACCGCCCTGGCCGCGGTTGCCGCCGCCAGCAACTACTGCATGCCCCAGGTGGATCACTCCGCCGTGCTGAACATCGTGGAAGGACGCCACCCGGTGGTGGAGCGGGTCTTGAAGGACGGGCTTTTTGTCCCCAACGATACCCACATGGATCAGGAGGACAACCTGTGTACCGTCCTCACCGGCCCCAATATGGCGGGCAAATCCACCTACATGCGTCAGGTGGCCCTGATCGTCCTCATGGCCCAGATGGGCTCCTTCGTTCCCGCCCGCTCCGCCCATATCGGCGTGGTGGACCGAATCTTCACCCGTATCGGAGCCAGTGACGACCTGGCCTCCGGCCAGTCCACCTTCATGGTGGAGATGACCGAGGTGGCCACCCTGCTAAAGCACGCCACTCCCAGCTCTCTGCTGATTTTGGACGAGATCGGCCGGGGCACCTCCACCTATGACGGCATGGCCATCGCCCGGGCGGTGGTGGAATACTGCGCCGACAAGAAGCGCCTGGGCTGCAAGACCCTGTTCGCCACCCATTACCACGAGCTCACCGTGCTGGAGGGCCAGCTGGCCGGGGTGAAAAATTACAACATCGCCGCCAAGAAGAAGAAGGACGACATCATTTTCCTGCGGAAAATCGTCCGGGGCGGTGCCGACCAGAGCTACGGCATCGAGGTGGCCAAGCTGGCCGGCGTCCCCGACCGGGTCATCCGCAGGGCCCGGGCCATCCTGGCCGATCTGGAGTCCCAGCAGCCCATCCAGGCCGCCGCCCCAGCCGCGCCCAGAGAGCAGGTCTCCCTCACCGATCTGGGAGGACAGACCGTACTCAATAAGCTGCGGATGACCGATGTGAACATTCTCTCCCCCATTGAGGCTCTGAACCTGCTGGCGGAGCTGAAACGAGACTTACAGGAGAGCTGACTATGGCTATGATACAAGTTCTGGATCCCCATGTGGCCGATCTGATCGCCGCCGGCGAGGTGGTGGAGCGGCCCGCCTCCGTGGCCAAAGAGCTGATGGAAAACGCCATTGACGCCGGAGCCAGCGCCATCACCGTGGAGATTGCCCACGGGGGAATGACCTTTCTCCGGATCACCGACGACGGCAAAGGCATTCCCGCCGGGGAGCTGAAAACCGCCTTTCTCCGCCACGCCACCAGCAAGCTGCGAACCGCCTATGACCTGGAGGCCATCGGCACCCTGGGCTTCCGTGGAGAGGCCCTGGCCGCCATCGCAGCGGTGTCCCGGGTAGAAGTCATGAGCCGCACCGCCGACAGCCCCCTGGGCGCCTCCCTCTGTCTGGAGGGCGGACAGCCCGGGGAGGTGGAGGAGGCCGGCTGCCCCCTGGGCACCACCATGATCGTGCGGGATCTGTTTTTCAACACCCCCGCCCGGCTGAAATTCATGAAAAAAGACGCCGCCGAAGGGGCCGCGGTGTTCGCCGTGGTACAGCGCACCGCCCTGTCCCATCCGGAAATTTCGGTGAAATTCATCCGGGATGGCAAGCAGGAGCTGCTCACCCCCGGAGACGGCCAGCTGCAGTCGGCGGTATACGCCGTGCTGGGTCGGGATCTGGCCCTGGGCTTTGATCCTGTGTCCGGCTCCGGCGAAGAGATCCAGGTCACCGGCTTTGTGTCCAAGCCCACCTGCTGCCGGGCCAGCCGGAACTGGCAGTTTTTCTTCGTCAACGGCCGACAGATCAAGTCCCGGCTGCTCATGGCCGCTCTGGAGGAGGCCTACGCCAACCAGAAGATGGTGGGCAAATTCCCCGGCTGCGTCCTCCATCTGTCCATGAAGACCAACGGCGTAGACGTCAACGTCCACCCCGCCAAGACCGAGGTAAAGTTCAGCCGGGAGCGGGAGGTCTTTCACGCTGTGTACCACACCGTCCTCTCCGCTCTGGAGGGCAGCCGCAGCCACCCCGCAGCTGATCTGACCCGGGCCGCCGTTCCGGCCACGCCTGTGCCGCAGGCCACAACAGCCCCCCAGGCCGTCCGGATGCCGGTGTCCAGCAGTACCCGGCCGTCTGTGGCCGCCCCCCGGATTCCCCCCGTTCTCCACGTGGCTGCCGCCACGCCCCGTCCCACTCCCACAATCCCCCCGGCCGCTCCCGTTCTCTCCCGCCCCTCCGTATGTGAAAACAAGGAGAAACCCAAGGCGGAACCGGTACGGCCAGTGGAGGCTGTGGACAAAAATGTGGATAATGTGGATAACCTACCAAATCCGGTGGATATTCCCCACCCTGTCCAGCCGGAGCCCGTCCCCGTCCAGTCGGAACCCATCCCTGATGCGCCGGATCGTCCGGCCCAGGAGGATTTGTCCCTGCCCCAGCAGCCCTGGCGGGTGGCGGGGGAGGTGCTGAACACCTACTTGATCGTAGAACAGGGGGACAAGGTCATCCTCATCGACAAGCACGCCGCCCATGAGCGGATGAACTTCGACCGAATGAAAGCGGAGGGCTACGACCCCATGTCCCAAACCCTCCTTACCCCGGTGGTGTGCCACCTGCCCCCGGAGGAGCAGGCGGCCCTGCTGGCCAACCTGCCCCTGCTGGAGGAATTCGGCTTTGCCGCGGAGGAGTTCGGCGGCGGCTCCATCCTGGTGCGCCAGGCCCCCTTCGACGTAGCGGTGGGGGAAGTGGGGCCCACCCTGTCGGAAATTGCCCAAAAGCTGCTGTCCACCGGGCGGGCCGACCCTGCCGCCGCCCGGGACGAGCTGCTGCATACCATGGCCTGCAAGGCGGCCATCAAGGGCGGCTGGAAAACCAGCCCCCAGGAGCTGGAAAAGGTGGCCCAGGCCGTCATGTCCGGGCAGGTGAAGTTCTGTCCCCACGGCCGCCCGGTGGCCATTGAGCTGACCCGAAGCCAGTTGGAAAAACAGTTCAAGCGGGCCTAACCCGCCCTGGGAAGGGAGGCACACCCATATGACCTGGAACGAAAACCTGTACCGCTACTGGAAAGCCCATGGAGGCACCCTGTTCGCCATTCTGGAGCAGACCTGGGACGGGACATTGATGATGGAGGGCAGCAAGGGCCCTCTGCTCATCCGCACGGAGGCGGTGGGGCCCAGCCGGTACGAGCTGGATTACTACATCACCGTCACCGCTCAGGTCACCCTGGAGCGGCCTTATGCCCTACACATCCGGCCTGCCAGCCTCATGTGGACGGGGGTCCACCAGGTGCTGGGCGGCGTGATGGATCTGGGCAAGTCCACCACCTTATACCAGAATCCCCGGGCCCCCAAGTCCCTGAAAAAGCGGCACATCACCACCAGCGAGCCCCCCTTTACCAAGTGGGTGCTGCAAAGCGCCCCCCTGGTGGAGCTGCTGGCCCAGCGGAAGGACTGGGCGGTCCGGATCGGAGCCTCCGCCGCCGATGAACGGCTCCACGCCGTCACCGCTTACGCCAAGACGGACGCCTTTTTCCTGGCCCCGGAGGTGTTCTCCATGGACAGCTCCGGCGAGGATCCGGCGGACGACCCGGAGCTGTCTGAACGCCAGACGCCCAGCTTTGACGAGACCCTGACCCAGCTGATCCGGCTGGCGGAGGAGGCCGCGGCCGCTGTTACCGCCTGGCCTATGCCCATTCTCCCTTCGGGGGAGTAATCCAGACAAGGAGGTGGCCCCTTGGCCCCTAAACTTATCGCCCTGGTGGGCCCCACCGCGTCAGGCAAAACCCGGATGGCGGTGGAGCTGGCCCAGCTGCTCAACGGGGAGGTGGTGTCCGCCGACTCCATGCAGATCTACCGCCGCATGGACATTGGCACCGCAAAGCCCACCCGGGAGGAGATGGCCGGCGTCCCACACCATATGATCGACGTAGCCGATCCGGAAGAGGATTTCTCCGTGGCCCGGTATGTGGAAATGGCATCCGCCTGCGTGGATGACATTCTGGCCCGAGGAAAGCTGCCCATCGTGGCGGGTGGCACCGGGCTGTATATCGACTCCCTCCTCTCCGGCCGTACCTTTGCCCCCTTCCAGCCGGAAACCGGCCTGCGCCAGGCCCTGGAGGAGGAGCTGGCCCAGGACGGGGGAGAGGCCATGCTGGCCCGGCTGGCCCAGGTGGATCCCGACAGCGCCGCCCGTCTCCACCCCAACGACCACAAGCGGATTATTCGGGCCCTGGAGATCTACCGCTCCACAGGCAAAACCATGACCCAGCACAACCTGGAAACCCAGGCCATCCCGCCCCGATACCAGGCGGTGACCATCGGCCTTGCCTTTGCCCAGCGGCAGCACATGTGGGATCGCATTGACCGCCGGGTGGACGAGATGGTAGCCGCCGGTCTGGAGGATGAGGTACGGGCCCTGCTGGCCTCCGGCCTGTCCCCCCGCTGCACCGCCATGCAAGCCATCGGCTACAAGGAATTTACCCAGGCCGTGGAGGGGCTGGACAGCTGGGACAGCGCCGTGGAGACGGTGAAGCTCCGCTCCCGGCAGTACGCCAAGCGCCAGCTCACCTGGTTCCGCCGCAGCCCCGAAACCCATTGGTTGTTCTGGGAAGAAATACCAAATTTTGGATCCGCTCGACAGACTGCGGCAGAAATCGCGCAGCGGTTTGGGGTAGGATAAAAGCACTCTGTACAGGCCTTCTGTACGAATAGAAAAAGGAGTGCGTACATTATGCAGAAAACCAACAATCTTCAGGACATTTTCCTCACCCAGGTTCGCCGGGACCGCCGTCCGGTCACCATGTTTTTGATGAATGGATTCCAGATGCGGGGCTATGTCACCGGCTTTGACGCCTTCACCGTGGTGCTGACCAGCGACGGGAAGCAGCAGATTGTTTACAAGCACGCAATATCCACCATTGTACCGGAGCGCCCGGTGCCCCTCTGCCAGCCCGGCATGGAGGAGGAATCCCCGCGCCCATAAAGAAAGAGAGTGAACCATGAAATCGGGAAAGCCGCTGATTACCTTTGTGATGACCCTGCTGGCGGTCAGCCTGCTGTGCTATCTGGGCTATTACGCCTGGACCACCTTCCGGGATCCCTTTACCACCACCTACGCTTATACCTACCAGCTCAACGACAGCGTTGAGGTGGAAGGACTGGTGGTACGCAGCGAGTACCTGCTGCCCGGCCGCCAGGGAATTGTAGACGTCACCCGGGGAGAGGGCGAGCAGGTAGGCGTGGGACAGACAGTGGCTCTGGTCTACCAGGACGATCAGGCCCGCCTGGCCCAGCAGGAGCAGGACAGCCTGCGCACGGAGATCATCCAGCTGCAGTATGCCATGGGTCAGGAGGGGGACGTGGCCTCCGCCGCCAAGGTGGACGACGACATCCTCTCCGGGCTGATCCAACTGCGGGGCGACTGCGGCGTGGGCCAGTACGGGGATCTGGAGGATCAGGTGCTGCAGGTGAAAAGCAGCGTGCTGCGGCGGGAATACGCCTACGGCACGGATCTGACGGCGGACGACCTGGCCCTGCGGCTGAGTGAGCTGCGCCAGCGGTATACCGACCTGCAGAACCAGACCTATGCCACCGTCAGCCAGATCACCACACCGGTATCCGGCACCTTCTCCAGCCAGACGGATGGGTTTGAGACGCTGGTATCCCCCGAAACTGTGGTTCAGCTCACCCCCACGGCCCTGGAAAGCCTGCTCCACCAAGCGCCCACTGCCGACCAGGGAGCCGCGGGAAAGATCATCACCAGCAATCAGTGGTACTTCGCCGCTGTCATGACCGCCGACCAGGCCAAGCGCCTGGAGGATCAGGACAGCATTACCCTCCGCTTTGCCAGCGATTTTGTGGAAAACATTCCTGCCAACCTGTACCATATCGGGGCTGAGGAAAATGGGAAGGTGGCGGTGGTGGTCTCCACCAACCGCTGTCTGGAGGATACCACCCTGCTGCGCCTTCAGTCCGCCCAGCTGATCTTCGACACCCAGACCGGAATCCGGGTGCCCAAGGCCGCCCTGCGTATGGTGACCCAGGAATCCACTGACGAGGAAACCGGCCAGGTGACCCAGACCAACCAGTCCGGCGTCTATGTGATCACCGCCGGAAAGGCAGAATTCAAGGCGGTGGAGATTCTGGGAGAGGGGGACGACTTTTATGTGGTTCGCTCCCTGAACCAGGAGAAGAAGGCACTCCGTGCGGGGGATGAGGTCATCATCCAGGCCACGGATTTGTACGATGGAAAGCTGCTGGAGTATTGACAGATAGAAAGAAAGAGGGAAGCGTGTATGTCCATTCAGGAGCATGTCAGCCAGGTACAGGCGGCCATCGCCGCGGCAGCCGCCGCGGCGGGACGGGATCCCCGGGAGATCACCCTGTGCGCCGCCACCAAGGTGCAGAGTGACGAAACCATCCGCGCCGCCATCGCCGCGGGGATCACGGTATGCGGAGAAAACCGGGTGCAGGAGCTGCTGGCCCACCTGGAGGGGGACGCCTATCACGGCGCCCAGGTACACTTTATCGGCCACCTGCAGACCAACAAGGTTAAACAGGTGGTTGGCAAAGTGGCTCTGATCCATTCCGTGGACTCCCAGCGGCTGCTCCAGGCCATTGACACCCAGGCGGGAAAGCTGGGCATCTGCCAGGACATCCTCCTGGAGGTGAACATCGCCGGGGAGGAGAGCAAGGGGGGCTGCACCCCCCAGCGGGCGTGGGATCTGGCGGCCGAGGCCGCGGAATGCGCCCATGTGCGCCTGCGCGGCCTGATGGCCATCCCTCCCGCAGCCCACCATCCCGGGGAAAATCGCCGGTTTTTTCAGGAAATGCGCCAGCTTTATGTTGACATAAAGGGGAAGTTGGGAGATAATCAAAGTAGTATGGACTGCCTGTCCATGGGGATGAGCGGCGATTTTACCGACGCCATCGCCGAAGGCGCCACCCTGGTTCGGGTGGGCACTGCTCTCTTCGGCCCACGGCCCCCCATGGGTCACAGTTCCGCAGTCGGAGCTCTGTGACGGCTCCCCTTGGAGAAAAGAGGTATTACGATGGGTATTTTTGACGAGTTCAAGCGGCTGGCCCGCCCCTATGAGGACGAGGACGACGACGCCTTTGACGACGAGTATGACGACGCCCCCCGCATTCCTGAGCGCCGGGAGCGCAGCACCCGCAGCAACGACATTCCCTACAGCAGCCCCGCTGTAGACGACGGAGACAATCGCCGCAACAAGGTGGTCAACATCCGTGCAGCCACCCAACTTCAGGTAGTTTTGGTCAAGCCGGAGCGGTTTGAAAATGCCAGCGAGATCGCCGACCATTTGAGAGAGAAGCGCACTGTGGTGCTCAATCTGGAGTCCGCCAACAAAGAGATCGCCCGCCGTCTGCTGGACTTCCTGTCCGGCGTGGCGTACGCTAACGAGGGCAAGATCAAGAAGGTGGCCATCTCCACCTACATCATTACCCCCTACAACGTGGACATTTTGGGCGAGCTCATCGACGAGCTGGAGAACAACGGCCTGTACTTCTAATGGCTGTGGTCCCACCCACATCATGTTCCCCGCCCCGTTTGGGGACAGGGGGGCGTATATGGCCGCTCTGGCGGACGGCCCCGGCGCCTGTTCCCTCGACACCCCGTGGGACAGCCGCCGGACAGACAAAGTGAGAGATTGAGGAGGTAACCACTATGCTGACACCCCAGGAGGTTTCTCAGTGCGCGTTTCCCAAGGCATCCTTCGGTGGCTATAATATGGCCCACGTGGACGAGTTTCTGGATGCGCTGACCGGGGATTACACCACCCTTTACAACGAAAACGCAGTGCTGAAAAGCAAGATGAAGGTACTGGTGGACAAGGTGGAGGAATACCGGGCCACCGAGGAGGCCATGCGAAAGGCTCTGATGACCGCCCAGCGCCTGGCCGATGACCTGGTGAAGGAGGCCGAAGAGAAGCGGGCCAAGATCCTGGCGGACGCCCAGGCGGAGGCCCAGGCCCAGATTGAATCCCTGCGGCGGGAGGTCACCCTGGAGGAGGGACGGCTGACCGCGGCCCAGGAGAATACCGCCGCCTTTGTGGAGAAGGTACGTGCCCTCTACGCCCAGTCCCAGACCTTCCTGGACAACCTGGGCCAGCTGGTCCCCCAGCTTCCCGGCCCCAGCGCCCAGGAGCAGCAGGTGGAGCAGACCGCCTCCGACATTGACGACAGTGTCCAGCGCCTGGTGGCTCAGGCCATGGCCGACGCCACGGCAGAGAACCAGCGCGCCCAGCAGCAGGAGCGTCAGGAGCAGCAGGATCTGTCCGAGACCACCCTCTTCACCCCGCCCAAGGCCGAGGAAGAGAAGCCTGCCCGGGACGAGGAGCTGGACGAGCTGGAGCGCACCACCAAGATTGATTTCTCCAACCTTCAGTTTGGTCGGGATTACGAGATTAAATAACCGGTTTCCCGCTCCCCGGCTTCCGGCGGAGCGGGAATTTTATGGGCATTCCCATCCCCGGCCCGTATAAGTTCCCGTCCACTTCGCCAAACTTTCAGGCGTATCATACTCCTTTTCCTCGGGATTTTTCTCCTCTCCGTTGCCTTTTCCTGGGGATAGTGTTACAATGTTCACTACCGATGGACAATCCCACCCCACTGGACAGAAGGGAGCTTATTTATCATGCGTACGCTGGTCATCGACACCTCCGCTCTCCGTGCCAACATCAACGTGATCAAAGAACGTGCAGCCGGAGCCATACTCTACGGCGTGGTCACGGGGGACGGCGGCGGCCTTGGCACAGCCAATCTGGCCCGACTGATCCGCAACGAGGGAATCGGCCGTTTCGCGGTGGGCTCTGTGGAAGAGGCCCGCGCCCTGCGGGAGGCCGGGTTCGTGGATGAAGAGATCCTGATGCTGCGCTCCACCGTGGATCGGGAGGAGCTGGAGCAGCTGGTGGATCTGGGCGTGGTATGCACGGTCTCCTCTGTGGACACCGGTATGGCTCTGAACGCTGTAGCGGAGAATCGCTCCACCGTGGCGGAGGCCCATATTCAGGTGGACACCGGAATGGGGCTGGGCGGTTTCCTGGTCGGGGAACCGGAGAAGATCCTTCTGGCCTACCGTTCCCTGCCCAATGTAGCCCTGTCCGGCATTTATACCCAGCTGCACACCGCCTCCCGGCAGGATCGGGAGGTTGAAACCCAGCTCAACCAGTTCCACCAGGTTTTGGACGCCATCCATGCCGCCGGCTTTGAGACGGGCACCGTCCACGCCGCCGGCTCTTACGCCCTGCTCCACTTCCAGCAGGCCCGGCTGGACGCCGTGCGGGCCGGCTCGGTTCTGCTGGGCCGCTGCCGCCGCACCTCCGGAGACGGTCTGACCACCGTAGGCTGCGGCCAGGCCCCCCTGTCCGAGGTGCGCTGGCTGCCCAAGGGCCACACCGTCGGGGCAGACCGGCTGGTCACCCTGAAACGCCCCACCCGGGTGGCTGTGCTGCCAGTGGGGTACCAAAACGGACTGGGGGTGGATCGTCCCAGAGACTCCGGACTGTTTGCCGCCTTCCGCCAGTGGCGGGCCAGACGCCGCCGCACGGTCCTGGTGGGCGGACAGCGGGTTCGGGTCATCGGCTCCATCGGCTCCACCGAAACCATTCTCAACGTAACCAATGTAAAATGTTCCGCCGGGGATCTGGCTACCTTTGATCTGGATCCCCTATTCGCCAAGGGGTTTCAGCTGGAATTCCGCTGACCACTCCATTCGCAATTCTCTGATCATCGAGGCTCACCAATGAACAACAATCATTCCTTTCAGCCGCTGCTGTTTGGCGGCGATCTCAACGTTTACAGCGTCGCCCGAGCCTTTCATGAAGCTTACGGCGTAAAAAGTGTGGCATACGGCAAATTTTCCTCCTCCCCCTGCCACGGGAGCGCCATCATTGACTACCGGATCTGTCCCGACATTGAGCAGGATTCCGTCTTCCTCCACACGGTGGAGCATGCCGCCCGGGAGTTTTCGGAGACCACCATTCTCTTGCTGGGCTGCGGGGACAGCTATGTCCACCTGGCCGCCAAGTACCGGGACAAAATGCCTGCCAATGTCATCGCCCCCTATATCGACGGCTCCCTGCTGGATACCCTGATCAACAAGGAGAAGTTCTATCAGCTGTGCGACCAGTACGGCATCGACCACCCCGCCACCTTCATCTACGACAAATCCATGGGCCATGACTTTACCCTGCCCTTCGGCCCTCCCTATATCGCCAAGCCCGCCGACAGCGTGGCCTACTGGGCCACCGGAGCCCACGGCCTGTCCAAGGTCTATGTCTGCCAGACCTGGGAAGAGCTGCTGGCCGCCCTGGACCAGGTCTATCAGGCCGGCTACCCGGACCACATGGTGCTGCAGGAGTTCATTCCCGGAGACGACACCTATATGCGGGTGCTCACCAACTACTCCGACCGCAGCGGCAAGGTCAAGCGGATGTGCCTGGGGCACGTACTGCTGGAGGAGCACTCCCCCCTGGGAATCGGCAATCACGCCGTGATCATTACCGACTATGACGAGGCCCTGTGCCGCCAGATCCAGGGTCTGCTGGACGCCCTGCATTACACCGGCTTCTCCAACTTCGACATCAAGTTCGACGCCCGGGACGGGAAGTACAAGGTCTTTGAGATCAACTGCCGCCAGGGCAGAAGCAACTACTACGTCACCGGCGCGGGGGAGAACATCGCCCGCATCCTGGTGGAAGACCGCATTGAGGGCAAGGAGCTGCCCTTCCGGATTACCCAGACCCGTTCCCTGTGGCGGATGATCCCCAAGGAGTTGGTGTTTGAGTTTGTCCCTCAAAAGTACCACAAGGAAATTAAGGAGCTAATCCATCAGGGAGCGGATTCCCACACCCTGGTGTATCACGGGGATAATTCCCCCGCACGGCGGCTCCGCATTTGGAAGAACCACCTGGGCAACGTGCGGCGGTTCCGCCGCTACAACCCCAAGCCCCAGAATTAAGCATCCATCCGCTCCCGCCTGGCCTCAGGCCGGAGCGGAAGCTTTTTTCCACACTTCCCCCGGGAAATGTGGAACGATTTCCGGAGGACTCCACCTATGAAACAAGCTCGACTGGGCGTGATCGGGGGAATGGGCCCCCAGGCCACCAATACCTTTTACCAGTTTGTCATTGACCGTACCCAGGCTCGCACCGACCAGGAGCATCTGTCCATGCTGATTTTCTCCGACAGCCAGATCCCGGACCGTACCCAGGCCATTCTGGGTACCCCCCAGCAGCGGGAGGAGGTTTTTCAGCGGCTGCTGGCAGACGCCCGGCTGCTGGAGCACGCCGGCTGCACCGTGCTGGCCGTGCCCTGCAATACCTCCCACTTCTTCCTGGATCAGGTACAGGCGCAAATCTCAATCCCTATTCTGCACATGATCCGGGAAACCGCCAAGCTGCTGGCCAGCCAGGGCAAACGCCGCCCCGGCATCCTGGCCACCGACGGCACGATCCGCAGCGCGCTATACCAGAAGGAATTTATTGCCCTTGGTATGACCCCTCGTATTCCATCTGCTCCCGTCCAGCGCCAGGTCATGTCCCTGATTTATGACGATGTGAAGGCGGGGAAAGCGGGAGATCCGGAGAAATTTGCCGCCGTCCATCAGGATTTGGAGGAGCAAGGCTGCGACTGCGCGGTGCTGGCCTGCACCGAGCTATCCGTATTTGCCGCCCAGCACCACCTGCCTCCCTTCTATGTGGACGCCATGGCGGTGCTGGCCGAGCGGGCCGTCCAAGCCTGCCACAAACCTCTGCGAACTATATATTCCAAGTAATGGAGGTAGCTGATATGTCCTTTCCCATTCGCCCCCTGGGGGAGTATGCGGCGCTGCTGGAGCAGGCCGGTCTGCTCACCGCCCCCATTCCCGACGGTCTGGATCGGGCGTTTCCTGTCTCCCTGGTGTCCTGCGACTCCCGGGAAGTCGTTCCCGGTACCCTGTTTCTCTGCAAGGGCGCGGCCTTCCGGCCGGAATTTCTCCAAAGCGCCCGGGAGAAGGGGGCCGTGGCCTATGTCAGCCAGACGGAATATCCGGACTGCGGCCTGCCTGCCCTGCTGGTGTCCGACATGCGCCGTGCCATGGCGCCCCTGGCGGATCTGTACTATGACCACCCCTCCGCCAAGGTGAAGGTGGCTGGTTTTACCGGCACCAAGGGCAAGTCCTCC
>CALXDY010000074.1 GCA_944387225.1 uncultured Oscillospiraceae bacterium
TCGGTTTTCAGGGTGCAGTCCAGCGCACCCTTCTTCTTGAAAGAATGGAGTGGGAGAGAAAGCGGTATAAAGCTTTCTTTGCTTCCTTTCTTTCTCGAAAGGAAGGAAGTTGGTGCTGATTAGGGCGAGGGTCCACCCGTTCCCATTCCGAACACGGAAGTTAAGCTCGCTTCTGCCGAAAATACTTGCCTGGAGACGGGCCGGGAAGATAGGTAGCGCCAACACAAGAAACGCCTCGGAGAAATTCTCCGGGGCGTCTTGTTTTTAGTCCCCATTCTCTGCCGGGCGGAGAATGGGGGTTTTTGTATGCTTGAAGGATTCATGGATCCAGCAGATACTGCATGTCGGGGGCGCAGAATTTCTTGATCAGGGGGCTTGTGTTGTTCTTATTCCAGACTGCCAGAATATTGGAGCTGATGTCCCTTTCGTCACAGTCCAGGTCAATCAGCTGAATGTTGTAGGCACGAAGCTGGCTGCCGGGTGCGTGGCAGATGGTGACGCAGTTGCCCGACTGTACGGTCATGATGTAGGATTGGGGATCCGGGCACTCAAAGGTGATGTTGGGGGAAAGCCCGTATTTGTGGCAGAGCCGAATCAGGGAGTTATGAGTGTAGGTGTAATTCTTACCGGACAGGACAGCAAACGGTTCATGGGTCAGCTGATCCAGGGAAATCTTTTTTCTTCCGGCGAGAGGGTGCTGTTTGGAGACAATCAGCTTGTAAGGGGCCTGACAGACGATCCTGGACTCAAATTCCTTCCGTTCCGGGCACAGGGCGTCCCGCAGGAGCAGCATGTCCAGCGATCCGTTGAGCAGCAGCTCCGGCAGTACATTGATGTTTTTCTGACAGAGAGAGACCTGGGCATTGGCCTGGAGGGAGGTCAGCTGCTGCATGAAGGAGAACACCACATCCTGAAGCATCACGCCATAGTATCCCAGGCGGATGGTGAGAGGCTGGCTGCTGCCTGCCATTTTTGCCCAGTTGGACAGCTCTTTGCAGGATACAACCACCTGCTCTGCATATTTGATGCAGGCATACCCCTCGGGGGTCAGGGAAACGGAGCGTTTTGTCCGATAGAAAAGCTTCACACCCAGCTCTTCCTCCAGCAGGGCAATCTGTTTGCTCAGCGCCGGCTGGGATATATATAATTCCTGGGATGCGTGGGAATAGTTCAAGTATGTGGCAAGTGCCAGAAAATACTCCAACCGCTGCGTATTCATAACCCCTACCTCCGGAATTTATGTTCTTTTACCATTCATTATAGTATATTACGTCGCAAAATCAAGTAGGATAGCATCGTGTCCTTTCAGAAGAAAACAAGGGAAGGGGAAAAGCGGGAGGGACACCACTGTGGCAAAAGGGTGGGCCAATTTATGCAGCTGTTATTCTATTTGGTTATTAGTTTAAATGCAAGACAGCCAAAACGATATTTCCATTCCTCCAAAAAATGTGCTATCCTTTTCATAGATTCAGAAGGAAAGCTTCAGAAAACAGCTATTATTTATGAAAACTCAGGCGTCATGTAAAAGGGGGAACTTAGAATGAAAAAGCAACTCACATCCCTGTGCCTGGTGGCGGCGCTGTCCTTGCTGACGGCCTGCGGCGGGAACCCTTCCTCCACCAGTGAGTCGGGCAGCACACCGCCCAGCGGATCCCAGGAGCAGGAAGGCTGGAAGCCCACCGGCCAGATCGAGCTGGTGGTTCCCTTCTCTCCGGGCGGCTCCAGTGACCTGAGCGCCCGTGCTCTGGCTCCCTACCTGGGGGAGGTACTTGGCTGCAACATCTATATCAATAACATTTCCGGAGCCAGCGGCCTGACGGGCACTGCCTACGCTCTGGAGAAGGAGCCGGACGGCTACACCTATGTGTGGCTGGGCACGAGAGCCGTATCTCCCGAAGTCTACCAGTCCATCGCTCCCTACACCACGGAGGATCTGGCAGCAATTGCAGAGGTGACGGAGACCTTCAGCGTCCTGGCCGTTCCCTCCAACAGTCCCTTCAATACGGCGGAGGAGCTGTTCGACTACTGCAAGGAGAATCCCGGCGTGAAGTACGGCCACACCGGCCGGGGCTATAAAAACCACATCACCGCCCTGACGATGAACAGTACCTACGATCTGGGCATGGTGGAGGTGCCCTACGGCAGCGACGCCGACGCCTGCACCGCCCTGCTTCGGCAGGAGATCACCATGGGCTTTATTAGCCTGACCACCGCCGCCCAGCAGGCGGAGGCGGGAGACCTGAAGATTCTGGCCATTCTCAACGAGAACCGGTCGGAGGACTTCCCCGACATCCCCACCATTGGAGAGACCAAATATGCCATTCCCGACATCGTGTCTTACATTGGGCTGTTCTGTGATTTGGATGTGGACGACGAGATTATCCAGGCGATGAGCGACGCGGTGGAGACCTGTTTTGAGAAGTACCCGGAGCTGTCGGAAGACCTGGCGGCCATCGGCCAGAGCTCCGTTTACCGCAACCACGAGGACTTCACCACCCTGATTACCGAGCTGAACGACGTGATCGAGCCGGTATGGAAGGAAGCTGGACTGTACGAATGATCCGAAGCCAACGGTGAATTTCCGCATGAGGAGCCGCCTGTTTCAGGGGGCTTCTTATGCTAATGGGAGAAAAGGAGGGGCGAAGCGCTTCTATGAACAAGAAAGACATGGCATTTTCCCTCATCTGTATTGCGGTCAGCCTGCTATTCATTTTTTGGGTGATTCCCAATGATGTACCCACTTCTTCCTTGTCGGGGGACATTCCGGCCGCCGCGCTGCCCACCGGCATGATGTGCGCCATTCTGGTAGCGGGGGTTGCGGTTTTGCTGGAGGCGGTTTCCGGGAAAAAGAAAGTGCAGGAGGATGAGGAGGAAAACGACGGGGATAAGCTGAATCCCCTGCGGTTTGCCGTTATCCTGGCGGTGCTGGTGGGATATGTACTGGCCCTGGACAACATCGGCTTCTACGTTTCCACCCTGTGCTTTTTGACGCTGGGGCTGTATTACTACAACCGGCCGCGGTTGTCCCTGGTAAAAACGGCGCTGATTTCGCTGATCTTTCTGGTCTGCGTGTTTCTGCTGTTTGAAAAGGGGCTTGTGGTGTATATGCCCAGAGGCTTGCTGTTCTAAGGGGGGATTGGGCTGTGAATGATTTAATCAATGGAATCCTGTTGGTGCTCAACGTAAAATCCATTCTGATGATGACCTTGGGCGCTATTTTGGGCGTCGTGGTGGGCGCCATTCCCGGGCTGACAGGCACCATGGCCATCGCGCTGGTGCTGCCTATCACCCTGTATGTGTCCCCCTGGATGGGAATTCCTCTGATCCTGGGAATTTATAAGGCATCCGGCTGGTCGGGCAGTGTGGGCAGTATTCTGCTGGGAACCCCCGGCAACGCCGCCGCCGCCGCCATGGTGCTGGACGGCTACCCCATGAAGCAGCAGGGCAAAGGCATGAAGGCATTGAAGGCCAGCCTGGTCTGCGGTGTGTTTGCCGACTTTGGCAGTGATGTGATCACCATCCTTGTGTGCGCCCCTCTGGCCACGCTGGCGCTGATGTTCGGGCCGCCGGAGTTCATGCTGCTGATTATTATGGCACTGATGGTTATCGCCTCCGTGGGCGCGGGTTCCTTCTGGAAAGCGGTGATCGCCGCGGCCCTGGGTCTGTTTTTCTCCCTGGTGGGCATGGATCCGGTGCTGTCTACGCCCCGGCTGACCTTCGGCATGTACCAGCTGCTCTCCGGCATCAACCTGGTGCCTCTGCTCATCGGCGCCTTCGCCTTTTCCGAGATGATTCAGAAAATGATGAACATGACGGAGGATTCCGCCGTGATCAAGACGTCGCTGAATCCCTCGGAAATCAAGGAGAACAACTCCTACACCTTCCGGGAGTTCCGATCCACCTTCAAGTCTGTGGTACGTTCCACCCTCATCGGGACGTGGATCGGCCTGCTGCCTGGGATCGGCTCCGGCGTCTCTCCCTGGGTGGGATACAGCGCGGCCAAGCGCTCCTCCAAGCATCCGGAGGAGTTCGGAAAGGGCTCCCTGGAGGGCCTGGTGGCCGCCCAGGCCGCGTCCAACTCGGTGGCCGGCGCCAACCTGATCCCCCTGCTTTCCCTGGGCATTCCCGGCGATACCACCGCCGCCCTGCTCATCGGTGTGATGATGGCCCACGGCCTGATTCCCGGGCCCCTGATCTTTGACCGGACCCCCGACGCGGTGTACGCCATTTTTGCTACCCTGATCATCTGCGATCTGGTCTACCTTCTGGTGGGCCTGGTTACCTGCAGGGTATGCGGGAATATCACCATGGTTCGCAACTCCGTTTTGGTGCCCATTGTCACAGTGCTTTGCGTGATCGGAACCTACGCCTATAACAAGTCCATTTTCGACGTGTTTGTAATGGTGTTCTTCGGCCTGCTGGGCTTTGCCATGAAGCGCAACGGCGTGAACGTACCCATCTTTGTGATTGCGTTCATCCTGGGCTCCATGTTTGAGACCAACTTCCGGCAGAGCCTGGTTCTGTTGGACGGGAACCTGCTGGCCGCTTTGGGACGCCCGGTGTCTGCCGTCTGTGCCCTGATGATTGTAGGTATGGTGATTTCCAACCTCTACCGGTTTTATAAAGAGAGAAAGAAAAATGCCGCTTGAGAAATTTTGAAAGTGGAGAAGGTAGTTATGAAAACAGCAATCATCAACGGAATGATCTTTGACGCCGTAAGCGGGACGACCCGGAAAAATGGGGCCGTCATTTTGGAAGACGGGAAAATCCTGGCTGTTCTGGAGAACGTCCGGGAGGCCGACAGCTACTCTGTGGAAGAGACGATCCGGCTGGGGGAGGAGGAGTGCCTGTTGCCCGGCCTGATCGACGCCCATGTCCACCTGGCCTTCGGCGGCGTGGACAAACGGGAAAAGGCGGACTCGGCGCCCTACCGCCAGATGCGGTTTATCCAGAACGGGATCATCAATCTGATGCACGGCGTTACCACCCTGCGGGACTGCGGGGCGGCGGACGGGCTGGATATCAACTATAAGAGGGCGCTGAGCCGCCATATTACCATAGGCCCCCACCTCCATGTGTGCGGGCAGCCCCTGATTGCCTCCGGCGGCCATTGTACCTATATGGGCCGTCAGGTGGACGGGCCGTATGAGGCTCGCAAGGGCACCCGGGAACAGCTGGACAAGATGGTGGACTTTATCAAGATCATGGTCACAGGCGGCATTTCCACCCCCACCGGAACGCCCTGCACCGCCCAGCTGAAAATGGACGAGATCGAGGCCATCATCGACATCGCCCACATGAACGGGAAGTATGTCAGCGTACATCTGCAGGGCGGGGACTCCCTGATCCCTTGCGTGGAGGCCGGCGTGGATACGGTGGAGCATGGTATTTTCCTGACCCGGGAGGGAATTGACTGCATGAAGCGCCACGGCGTGTACTACATCCCCACCCTGTCAGCCATCAAAATGATTGCCGACAAGGGTGCGGAGGAGTCCGTCCCCCTGGACCATGTATCCATTGAAAAGGCCAAGGCGGCCACGGCCGCCCACCGGGAGAGCTTCCTGGCCGCGGTGGAGGCCGGGCTGGTGATCGGAGCGGGAACGGATTACAAACATGGCATCCTGGCCGACGAGCTGGAGACCATGGTGGAGTACGGATGGACGGCGAAGGACGCCCTGCTGGCAGCCACCCGGAACAACGCTCAGATCCTGCGGATCGAGGATCGGGCGGGGACCATTGAGGCAGGAAAGAACGCCGATTTGCTGGTGGTGGAAGGAGATCCCACTCAGTGCGTCAGTCATGTCCGAAACGTACGTATGGTATTCCTGGATGGGGAGCGGGTGGTTCAGGACGGGATGCTGGCCTACCCCCTGACCTATCTGGTGGAACCCATCCAGTCCATCAGCAACAGCGGAAAGGGATAAAAAAACAGAGCGCGGGCCGTCCCCGAAGGGGCGGCCCGCAGCCTTAGAGAAAACAGCCCGCCGGGATGTTCCCGGCGGGCTGTTTGGTCATTACTTCTGCAGCTTGTGGCCCATATGGGGACGGGCGATTTCCACCACGACCTTGGTCAGGGCAAACAGAGCGATGGCGTTGGGAATGACCATCAGGTTATTGAACATATCCGTCAGTTCCCACACCAGATCGTTGGACATAAGGGTGCACAGGAAA
>CALXDY010000075.1 GCA_944387225.1 uncultured Oscillospiraceae bacterium
AGATCATGGGCCGTCACGCCGGCTGGTTGGCTGGCTCCGCTGCCCTGGCCGGACTGACTGGCTGCGGCCCCGACCTGGTCTATCTCCCCGAGGTGGATTTTGACATGGATCAGTTTGTCAAGGATGTCACCGACATCTATAACAAGAGCGGCAAGTGCATGGTGGCTGTGTCCGAGGGCATCCATTACGCCGACGGCCGCTTCGTCTCCGAGGCTGAAACCTCCGCTACCGACGGCTTCGGCCACGCTCAGCTGGGCGGTCTAGCGGTACAGCTGGCCGATCTTATCAAGCAGAAGACCGGAGCCAAGGTTCGCGGCATCGAGCTGTCCCTGCTCCAGCGGTGCGGCGCCCACGTTGGCTCCAAGACCGACATTGACGAAGCCTGGCTGGCCGGCTCCGCCGCTGTGGAGGCTGCGGTATCCGGCACTACCGACAAAATGGTGGCCTTCCAGTGCACCCGGGACGGCGGCTACAAGTGTGAGACCGTGCTGCAGCCCCTGGATATCGTGGCAAACTTTGAGAAAAAGGTGCCTCGTGAGTGGATCAATCAGGCCGGCAACGGCGTGACCCAGGAGTTTATCGACTATGTCCTGCCCCTCATCCAGGGCGAGGCCGACGGCCCCAAGGAGAACTCCCTCCCCCGCTTTGCTCATCTGAAAAAGGTGCTTACCACCTCCATGTAACGGGAATCACAGAAAATCCCGGCCGCCGGATCTCCGGCGGCCGGGATTTTTTATTGATCTTCCCTGGGCTTTGCCAGGGGGCCGGTTTGGCCCATGTAATCCTTGGTTTCCAAGGGCAGGGCACGTTTTTTCAGGCTGTACTTCACCAGGCGGCTGACCGCACTGTAGAACATGGCGAACACAGGCACGCCCAGAACCATACCGGCAAACCCAAACAATCCTCCAAAGAGCAAAATGGAAAACAGCACCCAGAAGGAAGCCAGTCCGGTGGAATCACCCAGGATTTTGGGGCCCAGGATGTTGCCGTCAAACTGCTGCAGAATGAAGATGAAAATGACAAAGTAGAGGCACTGCAGAGGGCTGACCAGAAGGATCAGCAGCGCACAGGGAATGGCCCCGATAAACGGCCCGAAGAAAGGGATCACGTTGGTCACCCCGATGATCACGGCCAAGAGCATGGGATACGGGAATCGCAGGAAATTACAGCAGATCAGGGCGATAATGCCGATGATCAGGGAGTCCACCAGCTTGCCGTTGATGAAGCCGCTGAGAATCCGGTAGATGCTGCGTACTTCCTCCACCATAAAATCAGCCACCCGGGTGGGGAACACGCTGTAAACAATCTTCTTGGACTGAGCGGAGAAGGTGTCCTTCATCACCAGAACATAGACCGATACGATCAGGGAAATCAGGATGTCCTTCAGCAGCAGCAGCAAAGCAATTACGCCGGCAGACACGCTGGTGACCACACCGGTAAGCTGAGGCAGAACCTCCTGCCGCAGCCAGTCGATGGTACTGTTCGCGGACTCCAGATTGGGAAGCAGATCCGTATTGAGCCATTGTTGGACCGAGACAGCCAAAGAGTCGTAATACGGCAGAATGGCCTGCTGCAGCTCCGGGTTGTTCTCAAAGAAGTCGGTGATCCACACCTGGATGCTGGTGATGTATCCCGGAAACGCCTCCACCAACCCCACCACACTGAGGTAAAGCTGAGGGAACACCATAGCCAGCAGAATGTAAATCACCAGCAGGAAGAAAGCCAGGCTGATGACGACCGCCAGGAAATTCAGTACGCTCCCTACCCGATGGGTAATCTTCCCCCCCGCTCTGGACGCGCCGCTGATCAGGATCCCATACACCTGCCGGTGAATAGGCAGCAGAAGGAACGCCAGTACCAGGCCATAGAAAATCGGTCTGAGGATGTAGGCCAGCGTATTGAATATGGCCCGGATCTTGTCGAAATGATAAATTCCGAAGAACAGGAGGATAGCTGCGGCAATCACCAGGAAGGCGGTAACGCCCATAGCCACATACCCACCAAATTTATCCTGCTTCAAGCGGAAGTCCTCCTTCTCCTATCAGACCTTCAGCTCTGTTTCCTTCTGGCCAAGCACAGACTGATAGCGCTCCAGCACGGGAGCTACCTGCTCAGCCAGGAACTCCTCCACCTGCTGGGGGCAGCGGCCGATATAGCGGCTGGGCTCCAGATGGGCGGTAAGCTCCTCCTCCGTCATACCGAAAGCAGGGTCGGCAGCGATCAGCTGAATCAGGTTGTTGGACAGACCCAGATCCTTCACGTTGCGTCCAGCCTCCTGGGAGAGAACACGAATGCGCTCGTGGAGCTCCTGACGGTTGCCGCCCCGCTTGACGGCGTCCATCATGATATTCTCGCTGGCCATGAAGGGCAGCTCCTCCATCACGTGGCGCTGGATCACCATGGGATGAACCACCAGGCCGGAGGCCACATTGAGGTAAATGTTCAGGATGGCGTCCACCGCCAGGAAAGCCTCCGGCACGCTGAGGCGCTTGTTGGCGGAGTCATCCAGGGTACGCTCAAACCACTGGGTGGCGGTGGTGATGGCAGGATTGCCCAGGTCCACCATGACATAGCGGGCCAGGGAGCAGATGCGCTCGCACCGCATGGGATTGCGCTTATAGGGCATGGCGGAGGATCCGATCTGGTTCTTCTCAAAGGGCTCCTCCACCTCCTTCAGGTGGCACAGCAGACGCATATCGGTGGCGAACTTGCTGGCCGACTGGGCGATGCCGGACAGGGTGGAAACCGCGTTAAAGTCCATCTTCCGGGAATAGGTCTGTCCGCTGACGGGAACCACGGCGTCAAAGCCCATCTCCCGGGCGATCTTCTCCTCCAGCATCTTGACCTTCTCGTGGTCGCCCTCGAACAGCTCCAGGAAGGAAGCCTGGGTGCCGGTGGTGCCCTTAGAGCCCAGCAGCTTCAGGGTGGAAATCCGGTACTCCACCTCCTCCAGATCCATCAGCAGCTCGTTCATCCACAGGGTGGCCCGCTTGCCTACAGTGACCAGCTGAGCCGCCTGGAAGTGGGTGAAGCCCAGGGTAGGCAGATCCTTATACTGGTCAGCAAACTTTGCCAGGCGGGCGATGACCTGCACCAGCTTATTGCGGACCAGCTCCAGGCCCTCCCGCATGAGGATCACATCGGTGTTATCACCCACGTAGCAGCTGGTGGCTCCCAGGTGGATAATGGGCATGGCCTTGGGGCACAGCTCGCCATAGGTATGGACGTGGGCCATTACATCGTGACGCAGCTTCTTCTCCCACTGGGCAGCGGTCTCATAGTCAATATCGGTGATGTGAGCCTCCAGCTCATCCACCTGCTCCTGGGTTACAGGCAGGCCCAGCTCCATCTCCGCCCGGGCCAGGGCAACCCACAGGCGGCGCCAGGTGGAAAATTTCTTATCCGCAGAAAACAGATACAGCATCTCGTCGCTGGCATAGCGGGAGGAGAGAGGGCTTTCATAGGTGTTGGTAGGCATGATGCATCGTCCTTTTCTTTCTGGTTTTTTGGGGAGACGATCCCCTCCCCTATGCAGACATTCCCGTCCGCCGATTTATGTATCAATTTATTATATCCTATTTTCTAAGGCATTACCATACCTTCAAAAAACTTTCACACAATTTATACGAAATAGAAAACGGCGCCGCTTCCGCGGCGCCGTAAAAGCTCAACCAGAGCCGATCAATCACACATCCTCTTCCGCCAGGAACTTCTCCAGGCGATCCAGGCCAGCCTTGATATTCTCCATAGAGGTGGCGTAAGACCAGCGGACAAAATCCGGGGCGCCGAAGCCGGTGCCGGGAACCACGGCTACCTTGCCGTGCTTGAGGAACAGGTGACCGAAGTCGTCGGCATTCTCAATCACATGGCCGAACAGCTTCTTGCCGAACAGCTTGGAAATATTCATCATCACGTAGAAGGCGCCCTCGGGCTTGATGCAGCTGACGCCCTCGATCTGGTTCATCCGCTCCACCATGTAGTTGCGCCGCTCCTCAAAGGCCTCCCGCATGGTCTCCACCATGTCCTGAGAGGCGGTCATGGCCTCCAGAGACGCCTTCTGGGAGATGGCGCTGGGGGAACCGGTGCAGTGGCTGAGGTAGTTGCCCACCACTCTGATGATCTGGGCAGGAGCGGCGATGTAGCCGATCCGCCAGCCGGTCATGGCATAGGCCTTGGATACACCGTTGATCAGCAGGGTGCGCTCCTTAATCTCGGGACTGATGGCGGCCATGCTGACGAACTCCTCGTTGTCGTAGGCCAGGCAGTAGTAGATCTCATCGGAGATGACATAAATATCCTTCTCCACGCACACCTTGGCGATGGCCTCCAGCTCCTTGCGGCTGTACATCATACCGGTGGGGTTGGAGGGGTTATTGAGGATCATGCACTTGGTCTTGGGGGTGATGGCGTCGGCCAGCTCCTGGGCAGTGATCTTGAAATGATCCTCCTCCTTGGCCTCAATCACCACAGGCACACCGCCCACCATGCGGATCAGCTCAATGTAGCTGACCCAGTAAGGAGCAGGCAGAATCACCTCATCACCGGGGTTGACCAAGGTCTGCAGCGCCACATACACACAGGTCTTCGCGCCGTTGGAGACGGCAACCTCATTGGCGTGGTACTCCACACCGCAATCCTCCTTCAGGCGCTGGCAGATGGCCTTCCGGAGCTCCACCGTACCGGAGGAGGGGGTGTACTTGGTGTCGTTATTTTCAATGGCGGCAATACCAGCCTTCTTAATGTGGTCAGGGGTGGGGAAGTCGGGCTCTCCGGCTCCAAACCCGATCACGTCCATTCCCTCGGCCTTCATCTGCTTGAACATGGTGTCGATGGCCATGGTGCTGGACGGCTGAATCTCCAGTGCGATCTTCGATAACTCTTTCATGTGACTGCCTCCATCTGAATTGAATTGGACGGCTGGCCTCAGTCCCAGCGGGACAAAATGAATGGGCGGCAGCGCCGACCCTTCAAATCCGACAGTGGGCCCCTATCCTTCCTGATCTCACAACAAACCGCCCCACCCCTCCGCTGCAGCCTTCAATCTGCAAGCTTCAAAAGGAAAAACCTGCTTTCTTTTCCTTCCGACCGGGAAATCATCCGGGCGATTCACTCGACAGCGACTATTATAAAACGATCCATGCAGAATTGCAATACAAAATCCTGCAAAAAATCTCCCCCTTAGGATTTCATCTCCTTGGTAAAATATACGCCTCCGGCACAGGCCGGAGGCGTCAAGAACAGCAATTTACTCCCGCTCAATATTCTATGAGGGGACGTTCAGAGTTTCTCCCGGATCAGGCGGCCCATCTCCTTGGTGCCGATGGGAGTTACGCCGGGCTCGGCGATGTCGGCGGTGCGCCAACCCTCAGCCAGTACGGAATCCACCGCGTCTTCAATGGCCTTAGCCTCCTCCGGCAGGTGGAAGGAGTAGCGGAACATCATGGCCACGGAGAGGATGGTGGCGATGGGATTGGCCTTGTCCTGACCGGCGATGTCAGGGGCGGAGCCATGGATGGGCTCATACAGGCCGGGGGCCGTGTCGCCGATGGAAGCAGAGGGCAGCAGACCGATAGAGCCGGTCACCATGCTGGCCTCATCGGAGAGAATGTCGCCAAACATATTCTCCGTTACCACCACGTCAAACTGGCTGGGATCCCGAACCAGCTGCATGGCGCAGTTGTCCACCAGCACGTCCTCGTAGGCCACGTCGGAGTACTCCTCCGCCAGGCGGTGCATCACAGAGCGCCACAGGCGGGAGGTCTCCAGCACGTTGGCCTTATCCACGCTGGACACCTTGCCCCGGCGGAGACGAGCCAGCTCAAAAGCGCGGCGGCCGATGCGCTCGATCTCCTGCTCAGAGTAGGCCATGCGGTCGGCGGCCTCCTCTCCCCTGTCCTCGGTCTGATACCGCTCCCGGCGTCCGAAGTAGATGCCGCCGGTGAGCTCGCGTACCATCATCAGATCGATGCCCTTTCCGGCAATCTCCCCCTTCAGGGGGCAGGCGTCGGCCATAGCAGGGCGAAGGGTGGCGGGACGAAGGTTAGCATACAGACCCAGATCCTTCCGAATGGACAGCAGCGCCGTCTCCGGCCGCTTGTCCGGGTCGGAGGCGTGACCCCACTTGGGGCCACCCACAGCGCCCAGAAGCACAGCGTCACAGGCCTTGCAGGCCTCCGCCGTGCCGTCGGGATAGGACTTGCCCACCGCATCAATGGCGCAGCCACCCATCAGAACATCGGTATAGGTGAAGGTGTGGCCGAATTTCTGGCCCACGGCGTCCATGACCTTGACCGCCTCGCCCACCACCTCGGGGCCGATGCCGTCGCCCCGGATCAGCGCGATTTTGTAATTCATTTCGCCACACCTCTCTCCTTCAGGGAGTTGAGCAGACCGCCGCTTTTGATGATCCCGTTAATAAACTCCGGGAAGGGCGCGGCCTGCCAGGTCTTCCCCTGGGTCACGTCGGTGATCACACCGGTGGCGAAGTCCACCTCCACCTGATCCCCTGCCTGGATCTCCTCAGCCGCCTGGGGACACTCCACGATGGGGAAGCCGATGTTGATGGAGTTGCGGTAGAAGATACGGGCGAAGGAAGGGGCGATGACGCACTTCACGCCACAGGACTTAATGGCCAGAGGAGCATGCTCCCGGCTGGAGCCGCAGCCGAAGTTGGGGCCGGCCACGATAATGTCACCCGCCTCCACCGTAGAGGCGAAATTAGGGTCGATGTCCTCCATGCAGTGGGAGGCCAGAGCCGCGGGAGAGGGATCGTTGAGATGGCGGGCGGGGATGATCACATCGGTATCCACGTTGGCGCCATATTTGTAAACCTTCATAGGGATCAAATCCTTTCCAGTTAGAATGAAACAGCCCAATTTACAAAGGCGAAACGAAGTTTCGCACAACGTTCTTTGCTAAGCTTTCTTTCAAGAAAGCGTGCGGGGATCGGCCACACAGCCGGCGATGGCGGAGGCAGCAGCCACAGCGGGAGAAGCCAGAATGACCTCGGAGGTCACGTGGCCCATGCGGCCCACAAAGTTCCGGTTGGTGGTGGAGACGGTACGCTCTCCCTCGGCCATAACACCCATGTGTCCGCCCAGGCAGGGTCCGCAGGTGGGAGTGGAGACGGCGGCGCCGGCCTGGATGAAGGTCTGGATCAGCCCCTCCTCCATGGCCTGGAGCACAATTTCCTGAGTGGCGGGAATGACCACACACCGCACGTTGGGGTGTACCTTCTTCCCCTTCATAATAGCCGCGGCGATCCGCAGATCCTGGATCCGGCCATTGGTGCAGGAGCCGATCACCACCTGGTTGATGGGCAGACCGGCCACCTCGCTGACCACCTTGGTGTTCTCCGGCAGGTGGGGCATAGCCACGGTGGGCTCCAGCTTGTCCAGATCAATAACCACTTCACGGACATACTCCGCGTCGGGATCGGCCTGGAAAGCCTGGCAGGGACGGTTCACCCGGCCGTTGATGTACTCCATGGTCTTCTCATCCACCGGGAAAATGCCGTTCTTGCCGCCGGCCTCAATGGCCATGTTGGAAATGGTGAAGCGGTCGTCCATGGTCAGGGACGCAACACCCTCCCCGGCAAACTCCAGGGACTGGTACAGAGCGCCGTCCACCCCGATCTCCCCGATGAGATGGAGGATCACGTCCTTGCCGGACACATGGGGCTGCAGACTGCCCTTCAGGGTCACCTTAATGGCGGCGGGCACCTTGAACCACAGCAGGCCGGTAGCCATGCCGGCGGCCATATCGGTGGAGCCCACGCCGGTGGAGAAGGCGCCCAGAGCGCCGTAGGTACAGGTGTGGGAGTCGGCGCCGATGATCACCTCACCGGGAGCGCACAGGCCCTTTTCCGGCAGCAGGGCATGCTCCACACCCATCTGACCCACATCAAAGAAGTTGGTGATGGCGTGCTTGTGGGCAAACTCCCGGGCCTGCTTACACAGCTGAGCGGACTTGATATCCTTGCAGGGAGTGTAGTGATCCAGCACAATGGCGATCTTGTCCTTGTCAAAAACCTGGGTAAAGCCAGCCTTCTCAAACTCGGTGATGGCTACCGGGGTGGTGATGTCGTTGCCCAGCACCAGATCCAGCTTGGCCTCAATGAGCTGGCCCACCTCTACCTTGTCCAATCCGGCGTGCTTGGCCAGAATTTTCTGCGTCATGGTCATTCCCATGGAAGATCCCTCCCGAATCTTGATTTGTCCCTATCATATCACACCCCTTGCCAAAAGAATGTAAACTATGATACAATTTGTTTAAATCCTACTCCGGAGGTGTGCCATGGACTTCTCCCCCGATCTTCCCGCCTACATCTGGACGCCCTTCGCCCAGAGCCGTCCCCCGCTGCTGTGCGGGCCGGGTTATCTCATCTACCTGCAAAATACCGAGGCCACCTGCTTTTATTACCTGAAAAGCGGACGAGTGAAAAGCTTTATCCAATCGGAAGAAGGCGAGGAGCGGGTTCTGCACATTTACCAGCCCGGCAGCCTGTTCGGCGAGGCTTCCTTCTTTGATGAGCTGCCCCGTGTGTCTTCCGCCGTGGCCCTCACCGACTGCGAGATCGTAGCCATTGACCGGGAGCTGGTCACCCAGGAGATCGCCCGAAACCCCAGCCTGGCCCTGGCCATGATGAAATATCTGGCCCGCACCGTCCGGATGCTGTCCGACCAAGTGGATCAAATGGCCTTCCGCCCCGCTCAGTGGCGGCTGGCCCGGTATCTGCTGGTTCGGGGAGAACAGGACGGACGGGTTCCCTGCACCCAGGAAGAGATCGCCGCCTCCATCTCCGTCAGCCGGGTCACCGTCAGCCGGCTCCTCAGCCAGCTTGCACGTGAAAACGTGGTGGAGCTGGGCTACCGCTGCCTTATCATCCGAGACCGTAAGGCCCTGGAAGCCCTCTGTCCCACATAAAAAGAATGTGCCGCAAAACTTTACGTTTTGCGGCACATTTCCTTTTCATTAACCCTTGCTCTTGATGTACTCGTCCATGGACTTGGCGGCCTGCTTGCCGGCGCCCATGGCCAGGATCACCGTAGCGGCACCGGTGGCGGCGTCGCCGCCGGCAAAGATCCCGGGCAGGTTGGTGTGCCCGGTCTCATCGGCGGCCACACAGCCCTTGCGGGTCTTTTCCAGTCCCTCGGTTCCCTTGGTGCTCATGGGATTGGGCGAGGTGCCCAGACCCATGATCACCGCATCAACCGCCATCTTGAACTCGCTGCCCTCCACAGGGACGGCA
>CALXDY010000076.1 GCA_944387225.1 uncultured Oscillospiraceae bacterium
CCGGCCGATGACAGCGGGGCGGGGGGGCCCGCTCCCCTGCCCAACCGCAGCTACCGGGCGCCCAGCGAAACCGACCTGGCCATCGCCAGGCTGGTGGTGGAGGAGATCCCCAACCGGGCCGTACTGGCCCTGGGCGTGGGCGCGGTTCCCAACACTGTGGCCACCCTTCTGGCCCAGTCCGACCGGGAGGATCTGGGCTGCCACACCGGCACCATCAGCGACGCCTACCTGGACCTGTACCAGGCGGATAAGCTGACCAACCGCTTCAAGGAGGTGGACACCGGCCGCTGCACCTGGAACCTGGCCATGGGCTCCCAGGCCCTGTACGACTGGATTGGGGCCAATCCGGACCTCTTCTTTCCCGCCGGTGTGGATCACGTCCACGATCCCCAGCGCATGGGCTCCATAAGCAATTTTATCAGCATCAACGGCGGCGTGCAGCTGGATCTTATGGGTCAGGAGAACGCCGAAAGCGCCGGAACCCGCCAGCTGTCCGGCATCGGCGGTCAGATGGACTTTCTGGAGGGGGCCTACCGTTCCCCCGGCGGCAAGGGCTTTATCTGCCTCAATTCCTCCCGGGTAGGGAAGGACGGCGTTCGCAAGTCCAACATCCTGCCCTGTATCCCCGGAGGGGCCACCGTCTCCGCCCCCCGCACCCTCATCCAGTATGTGGCCACAGAGTACGGCGTGGTCAAGCTGTCCGGCCTGTCCCTCCGCCAGCGGGCCCAGGCCATGATCTCCATCGCCCATCCCGATTTCCGGGAAGAGCTGAGCCGCTACGCCAAGGAAACCTGGGGCTAAAATCGTTGCAACAAACAAACGCCCGGCCCGGAGCAAATTGCTCCGGGCCGGGCGTTGCCCTGTTACCGGTGAAGGATGTCCTTCAGCACCTCCGGGTCGGTATAGTAGTCGTGGATGGCCTCCACCCGGTGCCACACCTGGTTGTCCAGATAGACATCTCCCCTCCAGGCCGCCATAGTGTCCACATACCGGCGCATGTCGGAATAGAAGAAGGCCGACACCTGATAGACCACATAGTCCTCATCCCGGTACACCGCCTTCTCCTCCAGATCAGGGAAGGACACCAGCTGTCCCCGGATCAGGGCGCAGGCTCCGTCAGCCTTTGTCTCCTCCGCCGGGTACGCCATGTAGTAGATCAGCGGGATGGGCGCGCCCCCGTCGGTATCCCCCTTCCGCTGAGGCAGGAGGGCGCTGACCACCAGGGCCTGATCCTCCTCCCCGGCTCCCACCGGCACGAAGTAGGCATCCAGGGTACGCCAGTTCAAGGTTGTCAGCAGGTACTGCCGGTCCGCCGGGGCAGTCTCGTCCAGAATCACGCCGGGCTGGGGATCCTCCAGGACAAGCTGGGGCGTCACGGGAGACACCAGCCGGACGTCCAGCTCCTGGACCAGGGCGCTGCACTTCTCATAATATTCCGGCAACGCCTGCCGCCGCACGTCAATATCGGACAGATCCAGCTCCAGGTAGGGACGCAGCATCTCCTCCGCCCGCTGGGCCAGGGTCTTGTCCTCCTGGGCAGCTGCCGTCTCTGTTTCCTGCTGGGTGGTTTCCACCGGCGGAGCAAACGAGACGGTGCACATCCAGTCCTGGCCGAAGACAAAATTCTCGTTGGTCAGCACCAGGTAATAGTAGTCATCCTCCAGAGGCTGCTCCAACCGCTGTATGTCGTAGGCCTCCGACAGATCAATGGTCATGGTTCCGCTGCCGCCCCCGGGGAAGACCGTATTGGAGAAGGCAACCTCATTGGAAACAGCGGGCACCTCCTCCGCCGTGGACCAGCGCATCACTTTCAAAACCGGCTGGAAGGCCAGCTCCTTTTCGGAATGATTTTCCACCTGGACGGCAATCACGCCCTCCCCCTGATACTCCGCCGACAGGGAGAAGTCGTCCCCGTTCAGAGGGGAGAACCGGCTCACCGCCATGGCGGTGAGGGCAAAGCCGCAGGCCAGCACCGCCGCCGCCAGCAGCACCCGGCCCGCCGGAGCGTGCCGCCGACCCTTCCCGGCCACGGACACCCCGGTCTCCCGCTGAAAGATCTCCTGGATGTGGGTCATGTTTTCCTTGTGAAATGGCTTCATACGTTCCCCCTATTCCTGCTCCAGCATGGAGCGCAGCTTTCGTTTGGTTCGGTATAAATAGTTGTCCACCTGCCGGACCTCCAGATGCAGGCTCTTTGCGATTTCCCGGGGCTTCTGACCGTAATGGTAGCGGCGGATCATGATCTCCCGCTCCGGCTCGCCCAGCTCCTCCATGGCCGCCTCCAGCGCCCGGCCGGTCTCCGCCTGCTCCAACTGCTCCTCCATCCCCCGTTCCTGTGCCAGGGCCGCCTCCTCCAGGGAGACGGTGCCCCGGCGCTTCTGCTCCCGCCACCGGTTGATCCCGTTGGTTCTGGCGATCAGGGCCAGCCAGGTTTTCAGCTTGCCCCGACGGGGATCGTACCGCTCCGGATGCTGCCACAGCAGGATAAACGCATCTGCCACGCACTCTTCAATATCCTGCTCCGACCCGGTCCGGCCCAGCACCGATCCCGCCGCCGACCACAGCAGCCTGGCGTACCGGTTCATCACCTGAGCCATGACCGCCTCGTCCCGGTTCCGGATGGCTTCTATCACCTGCTCATCCCGCAACCTCATCACCTTCCCTTTCCGTTTCCTTCGGGCCCTTCATCTATGGTACGGAGAAATGGGGAAAAATACTTTTAAAAAAAGAAACGGCCCCGGTTGGGGCCGTTTGTTTCATCGGTCAGTCGTCCTTCTCCGGCACATTCAGCGCCTTGGACAGCACCTGGTACAGCATGGCGTCGGTATAGCGGATGCTCTCCATATAGGCGAAAATCGCCAGCCCCACCGGGTTGATGTTATCCTTCCCGTCGCTGTAAGCGGCTAGGCGGGCAGCCATCTGGTTCTGGTCAGCGGGCAGGCAGCTTTTTCTGCAGCTCTCAAACAGGGTATTGAATTCTTCTCTGGTCATTGTGGTTTCTCCTTTCCGTATCGCCCGGTCACCGGGCATTGTCCATGGGTTCCGCCATAAGAGTATCCCCCTTACGGCCGGTGATTTTCACCAGGCACAGCCGGTTGTGCAAATCCATCTCCGCCGGCATGGCCACGGGACAGTAGCGGGCGGTGTGCCCCCGCCACAGGCCCTCCCGCTGTCCCTCGAACAGCACCTCTTCCTCCCGGCCCACCCACTGGTCCAGGTAGGCCTCCTCCATCTCCCGGGCCGCCTGGGCCGCCCGGTGGGCCCGCTCCTCCTTCACCCGGTTGGGCACCTGGCCCGCCATGGAAGCGGCGGGGGTACCCGGCCGCTTAGAGTAGGGAAACACATGCATGGCGCTGAAGGCGCACCGGCGGATGAAGTCCAGAGTCTGGTCAAACTCCTCCTCCGTCTCCCCGGGGAAACCCACAATCAGGTCGGTGGTGACGGCGGGGGCTTCATAGACCTGCCGCAGCAGCGTTACGCTTTCCAGATAGCGCCTGGTATCGTACTTCCGGTTCATCCGCTGCAGCACCGTGTCGCACCCGGACTGCATGGACAGGTGGAAGTGAGGGCACAGGTTGGGCAGGGCGGCGGCCCGGCGGCAGAAGTCCGGGGTAATGGTCCTGGGTTCCAGGGAGCCCAGGCGCACCCGCACCTGGGGAGGCACCCCACGGCACAGAGCCTCCACCAGATCGATCAGGCTCTCCTCCCCTTCCAGATCCTGTCCCCAGGAGGAAATCTCAATTCCTGTCACCACGATTTCCCGGTATCCCGCCTCCACCAGAGCCTGCGCCTGGGCGACGCAGTCGGGGATGGGCAGGGAACGCACCCGGCCTCTGGCATAGGGAATGATGCAGTAGGAGCAGAAGTTGACGCATCCGTCCTCCACCTTCAGCATGGCCCGGGTCCTTCCCTCCAGGCCGCCGGCGGGCAGACTTTCAAACACCCGGCGCTGGAAGGCGTCATCCAGGGCGGTAATGGGCTGGCGCTGCTGCCACTCCCGCTCCAGCAGCTCCACAAAGCCGGTGCGGTCCCCCGTCCCGGCCACCAGATCCACTCCCAGCCGTTCCACATCCTCCCGGTGAGTTTGTGGATAACAGCCGCACACGGCGATGATGCTGTCGGGGGCCTGCTTTCTGGCCCGGCGGATCACCTGGCGGGATTTTTTGTCGCTGACCGCCGTAACGGTACAGGTATTGATCACATAGGCGTCCGCCTCCCCCTCGAAAGGGGCCAGGGTATGTCCCCGGCGGGTAACCAGCTGCTCCAGGGCCTGGGTCTCGTACTGGTTCACCTTGCAGCCAAGAGTATAAAAGGCAATTCTCATTTCATCCGTCCTTTTGTTGCTCGGTCTCTTCCGGCAGCTCCAGATCATCCGGCAGGATCTCCATCAGCTGCTCCCGGGTGGGCTGCTCCAGCCCCGCCACCCGGTCGGCCTGGCGGGCCACCGCCCGTTCGAACCGGTTTCGCACATCCCGGGCGTTGCCGAAATTCTCGTCCCGGTTTTCGTACAGCTCCTTCAGCTCCCGCCGGATCTGCTGTTCTCCCTCGGTGGAGAGGGTATAGCCGTTTTTTCCACACATGGACTGGAAAATGTGGAACAACTCCTCCCCGTTGTAATCATCAAAGAAGAGGTATTTGTTGAACCGGGATTCCAGGCCGGGATTGGCGTGGATGAACCGCTCCATGGGACCGGTATAGCCCGCCGCAATCACAATCAGCTCGTCCCGATGATCCTCCATGTTTTTCAGCAGTACCTCGATGGCCTCCTGCCCGAAGTCGTTGCCGTCCTTCATCAGGGCATAGGCCTCGTCCACAAACAGCACGCCGCCCAGGGCCCGCTGTACCGCCTCCTGGGTTTTCAGGGCCGTCTGGCCTACATAGCCCGCCACCAGCCCGGAGCGGTCCACCTCCACCAGCTGACCCTTGTGCAGCACCCCGATGGCCCGATAGATCTGGGCCAGCAGGCGGGCCACAGTGGTTTTGCCCGTGCCCGGATTGCCCAAAAACACCATGTGCAGGGACATGGGAGGCACCGGCAGCCCGGCCTGACTGCGGAGGGTGCGCACCTTCACCAGGTTGATCAGGCTTTTTACATCCCGCTTCACCTTTTCCAAGCCGCACAGCTCGTCCAGCTGGGCCAGCAGCTCCTCCAGCGTGGGCTGGGGTTCCGCCTGTTCCCGCTGCTCCTCCGTCTGTTCCTGCTGCCCCGCCTGTTTTCCCTGATCCTCCGGCTGGGGTTTCTCCGGCTCCTCCCGGCCCATCAGGGCCGCCGTCAGCTGGTTGACCCGCCCGGCCTCCTGGTCGGTAATCACCTGGTCCGCTCCGGCAAACAGAAGCAGCACCAAGGTCAGCTGATCCACAAACCGCTGAGCCAATCCGGTGTTGTGCCGCCGGTCATACTCCTCCAGGCTCCGGAAAAAGCCGGGGACGGCGGGGCGGACGCACCCGGCTGCCGCCGTGGCCATCTCCCAGTACAGGGCGCTGGGTCTTGTCCCGGCGCCGGAGTATACGGCATTGTAAAAATCCACATACTTCTGGGGCAGGGCGCCCTCTCCATCCGCCCGCCACACCCACAGCACACAGGCACGGACATAGGGGTCGATTTCCCGGCGGAGCTGTTGAGCCAGCCCCTTCTCCGGCAGCCAGCGGCAGAACACATCCACCAGCTGGGCATATTCCTTTTCCGCCCCCTGGGGCGTAACGGCAGACGGTTTTGCCAATGCGCTCCCCTCCCCATCCAGCAATCTTTCAGTACCCAACATTATAAAAGAAACCGGGCTGACGGTCAAGGATTACCCCCGTCCCGTCCCCAAACGGAACTTATGAAATATCTGTGAACCCTCGAATTTAAGTTGACGAATTCTGTATTACCCTGTAAAATGAACATGATATGGGTCGCCCGGCAGGGCCGTCCCGTACCCCCATTTCGACTACGGAGGGATGTTCGCCATGTCCAATCAAAAAGCACCTCCCCGCCGGAACACCGACGTCATTCAGTGTCCCAACTGCGGTGAAGAATATTCTGTAACCTACAAGCGCTGCCCCTTCTGCGACGAGCGGGCCGACGGCCGGCTGCACACGGCGCCCGGCAGCCGGAGATCCGGCGGCGGCCAGCCCCTGAACCCCCTGCAAATTTTCGGACTGGTCATCTCCCTGGCTCTGATCGTGGCTGCGCTGATTATCGTCTTCAAAACCGTCTCCCCCATGCTGTTCGGCTCCTCCTCTGACGGCGGCTCCTCCACCTCTACCAGCCAGCAGCAGGGCGACAACAGCCAGACGGAGAACGTGGCTGTGGAGCAGCTGCTCATCAGCCAGGATTCCGCCGCCCTGAAAGCCGGCGAGGAGTGGCAGGCTGTGGTTACCACCCAGCCCACCGGCGCCACCACCCCCATCACCTGGACCAGCAGCGACAGCACCGTGGCTACGGTGGATCAGTTCGGCAACATCCGCAACGTCTACACCGGAACCGGTGAGGCCCAGGCGGTCATTACCGCCTCCGCCGGAGACAAGAGCGTTACCTGCACCGTCACCTGCACCGGAGACGGCACCGGCTCCTCCACCAGCGGCGGCACCACGGGCGGTAACACCACCGGCGGTGGCACCACGGGCGGCAGCACCACCGGTACCACCACGGGCGGTATCGCCCCTAACACCGATGCGGTCATCGTGGGAGCCACCGGCGGCCTGAATATCCGCTCCGGCCCGGGCACCACCTACACCGTCCAGGCCAGCACCACCAACGGCGCCACCGTCACCGTTCTGGAGGAAGCTGGGGACGGCTGGTACAAGATCAAGTATGCCATCGGCGGCGGCGAGTACGCCGAAGGCTACGTTATGGGTACCTACCTCTCTCCCGCTGACACCTGATCTCTTACATAACAAGCCGTCGGAAAAGCTTCCTGGCTTTTCCGGCGGCTTGTTCTTTCCAGGAATGGAGGTTTTTTATGATCCATCTGTACTGCGGCGACGGCAAAGGCAAAACCACCGCCGCCATGGGCCTGGCGCTCCGCAGCGCCGGCCGGGGCCGCCAAGTAGTTATCGCCCAGTTTCTCAAGGGGGCGGACACCGGGGAGCGGATTCCCCTGGCCGCTGTGCCCGGCGTCACCCTCCTGCCCGTGCCCGATCAGGTGAAGTTTTCCTTTGCCCTCTCTCCGGAGGAACGGAAGGAGGAGGCCGAACGGTACCGGGCCATGCTGGAGGACATCCATCGCCTTTGCCGTGGCACAGACCCCGGGCTTTTGGTGCTGGACGAGATCTGCGCCGGAATCAGTACCGGCCTGGTGCCCCTGGAGCCTGTGCTCGCCCTGCTGGACACCCTGGACTGGGAGGTGGTGCTCACCGGCCGGGATCCCGCCCCCGCCCTTGTGGAGCGGGCGGACTATATCACGGAGATGACCAAGCTCCGCCACCCCTTTGACCGGGGCATTCCGGCCCGGGAGGGAATCGAGCGGTAGGCCGTCCTCCTATTGCAGATGCTTGCGCAAGCGGCGATCCTGTAACGGATCGCCGCTTTTTGTTGGAGGTGCAATAATTCCACTGGCTTTTCCCCCTTTATTTGTTGTATAATTTATATATAAAATGTGGGCTCAAAATCTGAAAAACGGATAACAGGAGCAAGGGGAAAGGAGGGCTGACATGGACGGCGGATTATGGATCACCGAAAGCAGACTGACCGTGGTGGTGGGCCATTTCGGCAGCGGAAAGACCGAATTTTCCGTCAACCTGGCCGTGGCCCTGGGGAAGAGCGGCCGTCCCTTTGCCCTGGCGGATCTGGATCTGGTGGATCCCTACTTCTGTTCCCGCACCTGTGAGGATGTGCTGCGCTCCAGCGGCGGCCGTCTCATCGCCCGGTCCCAGCGGTGCTTTGACGCGGATGTCCCTTCCGTCCCCCCGGAGGTCATGACCCTGCTGGACAGCCAGGAGCTGTTCGGCGTTCTGGACGTGGGGGGCGACGCCTCCGGCGCCCGGGTGCTGGCCCGTTACCGGGACCCATTGATCCGGTGCGGCGCCCGGGTGCTGTGCGTGGTCAACGGCAACCGACCTCTGACACACACGCCGGAGCAGGCGGCGGCCTATATCCGGGACATCCAACAGGCCTGCGGCCTGGCGGTCACCGGTCTGGTGAACAATACCCATCTGTGCGGACAGACCCAGCTGGAGGACATTCTGGAGGGCAATCAGCTGTGCCGCACCCTCTCCGCCCGGCTAAATATCCCCCTGACCTGCACCGCAGTACCGGAACACCTGGCCGGTCAGGCCGCCGGTCTGCTGCCCAGGGTATTTCCCATGAAGCTGTATCTGAAAAAGCCGTGGGAGCTTCCGCTCCCGGAAAAGGAGGAGATCTGACGATGGCCATTCACCTTACGTTCCAGCGCGACCTGTGCAAGGGCTGTCAGCTGTGCATCAGCGTGTGCCCCAAGCACATCCTGGAGCTGGACAGCGCCGCCAACCGGAAAGGCTATCGCCCCGCCGTGTGCCGGGACGAAAGCGCCTGCATCGGCTGCGCCAGCTGCGGGAAGATCTGCCCTGATTCCATCATCACCATCACAAAGGACTGAGAAAGGGGAGCGGCTGACATGAAACGTGAAATTTGGAAGGGCAGCGAAGCCATTGCCGAAGCGGCGATCCGTGCCGGCTGCCGGGGCTTTTTCGGCTACCCCATCACCCCTCAGAACGAGATCCCGGAGTATATGTCCGTCCGGATGCCCGCCGCCGGCGGCGTGTTTGTCCAGGCAGAGTCCGAACTGGCCGCCATCAACATGGTGTACGGCGCTGCTGCCTGCGGCGTCCGGGCCATGACTTCCTCCTCCTCCCCCGGCGTGAGCCTGAAGCAGGAGGGGATCAGCTATATGGCCGGGGCGGAGCTTCCCGGTGTCATTGTCAACGTCATGCGGGGCGGGCCCGGGCTCGGTTCCATCCAGCCCGCTCAGGGGGATTATTACCAGGCCACCCGAGGAGGGGGCAACGGAGATTACCGCACGGTGGTTTTGGCTCCCGCCAGCCTGCAGGAGGCGGCTGACCTGATGTTTGAAGCCTTTGATATCGCCGACCAGTACCGCAATCCGGTGGTGGTGCTGGTGGACGGCCTGATTGCCCAGATGATGGAGCCCATCGTCTGGAAAGAACATCCCGGCCGACCTCTGCCGGAAAAAACCTGGGCCGCCGACGGCCGCCGGGGGCGGGCCCACAACAACTTTGTCACCTCCCTGTTCATGGACGCCCCCGACTGCGAGGCCCACAATCTGGCTCTGCTGGAGAAGTACAAGGCCATAGAGGCCAATGAGTGCCGCTGGGAAGAGCTGATGCTGGACGACGCGGAGCTTGTCCTGGTGGCCTACGGAACTCCATCCCGGGTGGCCCAGACCGCCGTGGAGCATCTTCGCAGTCAGAATATCAAGGCCGGCGTCTTCCGCCCCATCACCCTTTGGCCCTTCCCCTATGCCCGGCTGAGGGAGATCGCCGCCCAGCCCCAGGTAAAACGGTTTATGGCGGTGGAGATGAGCACAGGGCAGATGGTGGACGATGTAAACCTGGCCGTGGCCGGGCAGAAGCCGGTGGCCTTCTATGGCCGCTGCGGCGGCGTAATTCCCCACGTGTCCGAAATCGAGGGGGCTGTCCTGGCCGCCTGGAAGGAGGGGTTATGAGATGACCACCATTTACCGCAAGTCCAAAGGACTGCAGGATGTCCCCATGCACTATTGTCCCGGGTGCAGCCACGGCATTGTCCATAAGCTCATCGCCGAGGTCATGGAGGAGATGGATCTCATCCAGCAGGCCATCGCCATCTGTCCCGTGGGCTGCTCGGTATTCGCCGGCAGCTACTTTGCCTGCGACGCCATCGAGGCCGCCCACGGCCGTGCCCCCGCCGTGGCCACCGCAGTGAAGCGCACCCACCCCAACCAGCCCGTCTTCACCTATCAGGGTGACGGCGACCTGGCCTCCATCGGCGCGGCGGAGATCGTCCACGCCGCCATGCGGGGGGAGCACTTTACCACCATATTTATCAACAACGCCATTTACGGCATGACCGGCGGGCAGATGGCTCCCACCACCCTGCTGGGCCAGCGGGCCACCACCGCCCCCGGCGGCCGCACCAAGGAGCAGGCCGGGTGCCCCATGCGGGTGGCGGAGCTGCTGTCCACCCTGGAAGGGCTGGTTTATGCCGAGCGAGTCTGCGTGGTGGACATCCCCCACCTGAACCAGGCCAAACGCGCCATTCGGAAGGCCTTTGAAAAGCAGATGGCCGGCGAGGGCTTCACCTTTGTGGAGGTTCTGGCCGCCTGCCCCACCAACTGGGGCATGGATCCCATCGGCGCCAACCGGTGGCTGATGGAGCACATGGCGGAGTATTATCCGCTGGGCGTAGTGAAGGAGGTCTGAACCAGATGAAACGGGCAGTCATTCTTTCCGGTTTCGGCGGCCAGGGCGTCATGTCCATTGGAAAAAATCTGGTGGAGGCCGGTGTGGAAGAGGGGCTGGAGGCCTCCTGGGTGCCCTCCTACGGACCCGAGATGCGGGGCGGCACCGCCAACTGCACGGTCATCCTCAGTGATGAGCGCATCGGCGCACCCCTGGTGGAAGCCCCAACGGAGATCGTCGTGATGAACCGGGCCGCCCTGGACAAATTTGAACCCACCGTCACCCCCGGCGGCACGGTGTTTGTCAACAGCAGCATCGTCCCGGACCCGGTCAGCCGCACCGATGTAAAGGCGGTCTACGTCCCCTGTGACGACATCGCCAACGAACTGGGCAATCCCAAAGTGGCCAATATGGTGATGCTGGGGGCCTACATCGGGGCAACCAAGGCCCTGAAGCGGGAGACCATTGAGTCCATGATCCAAACCATGTTCGCGGAAAAGGCGCCCCAGCTGATTCCCTTGAATCTGGAGGCCCTGGCCCGAGGCATCGCCTGTGGAGAGGGCACCTAGCCCTGCTCCAGAGCGGCATGGCATCGGCATTCCCCGGCCAGACAGAAGAAAACCCCCGTACCTTCCAGGTTGGGAATGTACGGGGGTTTGGCGATCCGATAGAAACCTCTACGGTCAAATCATGCCATATCCATAGGATTGATGGAAGGTTTGCGCTTCGTCAAATCCGATGGCGAATGACAGGTTGCTTACTTGCCCTCCTTGATGGCAGCCTGAGCAGCAGCCAGACGGGCGATGGGCACACGGAAGGGAGAGCAGGACACGTAGTCCAGACCCACGCGGTGGCAGAACTCCACGGAGGAGGGATCGCCGCCGTGCTCGCCGCAGATGCCCAGGTGCAGGTGGGAGTTGGCGCCCCGGCCCAGCTTAACGGCCATCTCGATCAGGCGGCCCACGCCGATCTGGTCCAGCTTGGCGAAGGGATCATTCTCGTAGATCTTCCGGTCATAGTAGGCATCCAGGAACTTGCCGGCATCGTCACGGGAGAAGCCGAAGGTCATCTGAGTCAGGTCGTTGGTGCCGAAGGAGAAGAAGTCGGCCTGCTTGGCGATCTGGTCGGCAGTGAGGGCGGCACGGGGGATCTCGATCATGGTGCCCACCTTGTACTTCATGTCGGAGTGGACGGAGGCGATGATCTCGTCAGCGGTCTTGACCACCACGCTCTTGACGAAGGCCAGCTCCTTGACCTCGCCCACCAGGGGGATCATGATCTCGGGAACCATCTTCCAGTCGGGGTGCTTGGCCTGGACATTCAGAGCGGCCTTGATGACGGCGCGGGTC
>CALXDY010000077.1 GCA_944387225.1 uncultured Oscillospiraceae bacterium
CGCAGGCCGCCTCTCAGCTTCCGCCGGGGGCTCTCGCTTTTCCGGGGAGACGATCCGGCGTCCTCCCGGGGCAGCGTCAGATTCTGCGCGTCTTTCATAGGATCAAACCAGCCTTTCAAACGGATGTGGACAGGGCAAGACACGTCCGTTGCCGGGCGTGTCTTGCCTGTTGCTCTCGGTCAGATATCAGAATCAGGGAGCCACGGCACCGGCGGCGGCGATGTACTCAGCCACGTCAGCGCTGGTAGCGTAGCTCAGGAAATCCTCAGCAGCGGGGGACAGCTCAGCGCCCTCCATGGTGACCATCAGGAAGGGACGCTGGATCTCGTAGGAACCATCCTTGATGGTAGCCTCGGAGCACTCCACGCCGCCCACCTTCACGGCCTTCACAGTCTCGTCCACAGCGGACAGGGAAGCATAGCCGATGGCGTTGGGGTTGGAAGCCACATTGCCGATGACATCGCCGGTGGAGCTGTACTCGTTGGTGTACTTGCACTCGCCGTCCACGCCCACGATCTCCTCGAAGGCGCTGCGGGTGCCGGAACCATCCTCACGGCCCAGGACAGCGATCTCAGCATCCTCGCCGCCCAGCTCGCTCCAGTTGGTGATCTCGCCCTTGAAGATCTGGGCAATCTGCTCAACGCTCAGGTCCTCCACGCCGCTCGCGGGGTTGACCACGATGGCCACGCCGTCCAGAGCCACGGTGTGACCCACGGCGCCCTTCTCTTCCTCTTCAGGCTTCAGAGCCCGGCTGGAAAGGCCGATGTCCACGTTGCCGGCCAGAACAGCCTCGATGCCGGCGCCGGAACCAGTGCCGGAGTAGTTGACGGTGACATCCTTCTGGATCTCTCCGTAGGTCTCAATGAGGACGCCCATGACATCCTTCATGGAGGTGGAGCCGTCGGTGTTCACGGTGCCGGAGAGGGCGGTGGTATCGCCGGTGTTGTCCTCGGCGCCGGTGTTTTCGGTAGTGCTGTTGTTGGTAGTGTTGCCCGCTGCGTTGTTGCCGCCGTTATTGGTGCCGCCGCAGCCGGCCAGGACAGCCATCATCAAAGTGGCGGCCATCAGAAGTGCAAGAAACTTTTTCATACTGAATGATCCTTTCATTGTTCGTTGTCTTGTCCTTTGGAACGGTATCAGCATACAAAAGCCTCGTAAAATCAGAAACCCACATTATGTTAAATGAATGTAAAATAAGCGATTTTTGTAAAATAGCAGCATTTTCACCGGAACCATTCCTATTTTACGAACTATTTCCCATGAATATGCCCAAAAGTTAAATTCAGGGACAGAGAAAAAAGTGCCTGTCCCGGGCAATGTAAAGTGCCCTTTTTCCCCAAAAAAGCGCCGTCTGTGGGCGGAAAACCGCCGCCGGACAGCTGAAACCACTACTCCGGGGAAACTCTTTCTTGCGCATCGCCCGGGGTTGGTGCATAATAACAGAAAAGGTATTCTGTCCCCCAGGAAAGGAGATCGCCCGCCATGAACAGGAAACGCATCCGCCAGATGAACGCCAGCCTCCTGCGCCGCCTTACCACCCGGCCCGCCGTATACTGGATGGAGCCCTGCCGGGACATACTCTCCGCCCTGCTGGAGGCGCAAAACTACATTCAGCGCTTTGCCCCCCTCTTTAACGGCAGCCGCCTGCGCTGCGCCGACGTACTGGCCCTGTGCCGGAAGGACCTGTGCCGCCTGGCTCCGGAGCCGGAGGAGGGGTGGCTCCTTTTTACCTATGACTTTGCCCGGGGGACCATGTTCCCCGACCCCGCCAACGAGGAGCGCCACAGCCGCCACGGGGCCGGGGCGGTGTTTTTCCTGTCCCTGCTCCAGGTGCTGCTGGACGCGGAGCGGGCCCTTCTGCCCGCCGACCCCCTGTGGCAGATCGACCTGCCGGGAGAGGAGGAGGTGGCGGACAGCCCCCACCGGGACAGCTTCCGCCAGTTCCAGCGCAGCTGCCGCCGGGAATTCCTGTATGAAATGATGCGCCTGGGCCTGGAGGCCACCCCCTTCCGCACCCTGGAGCATATTGCCGGCGTCCACTTTGTGGCCCTTTCCGTGGCCCGGGACCTGAAAAAGGCGGGGGTAAACGTGGACCTGGCCCTGGTATCCGCCAGCGCCGCCGGCCACGACATCGGCAAATTCGGCTGCCGGGCCGGGGAACGGGTTCCCTACCTTCACTACCACTACACCGACCTGTGGTTCCGCCGCCGCCATATGGCGGACATCGGCTATGTGGCCGCCAACCACTCCGTATGGGATCTGGAGCTGGACTACCTGTCGGTGGAGTCCCTGATCCTTATTTACGCCGACTTCCGGGTCAAGCAGGAGCGGGGGAAGGACGGCCGGGAGATCACCCGCATCTCCACCCTCTCCGAGGCCTTCGATGTAATCCTCTCCAAGCTGGACAATGTCACTGAGGCCAAGCGCACCCGCTATACCTTTGTCTATGCCAAACTCCGGGACTTTGAGAACTATATGCTCTCCCTGGGGGTGGATACCACCCTCTCCGGCGGCTTTGCCCCGCCGCCGCCGGCCAAAGACGTATCCCTGATGGAGCCTGAGGAGGCGGTGGCAGTCCTGAAAAACCGGGGCGTGGCCCACAACATCGTCCTCATGGGCCGCCTGACCGACCAGCGGAGCTTTGCCGCTTTTCTGGAGCAGGCCCGGGGAGAAACCAGCTGGAAGCGGCTGCGGGCCCGGCTGGGAGTCTTTGCCTCGTACAGCGTCTATCTGAGCATCCCCCAAAAGGTACAGACCCTCAGCTTTCTCTATGAGCTGCTGATGCACCGGGAGGGCGACATCCGCCGCCAGGCGGCGGCCCTGATGGGGGAGATCATCGCCAACTTCCACGCCGGCTACGCCAAGGAGCGGC
>CALXDY010000078.1 GCA_944387225.1 uncultured Oscillospiraceae bacterium
GGTACAGGAGACGCCCCGCTTTCGGGCCAGCTCCATCACCTTTGCGGCCGTCCGTCTGGCGGGGGAGAAAATACCGCTCCCCCCCTCGTCCTCCTCCAGGTGGTCACAGGTCAGAGTGACGGTGATGCCGGCGCCCCCATCCAGCAGGGCGTCCAGCACCAGCAGCTGCTGGGGGGTAAAGTCCACAAACCCGTCCAGCCAAAGGGCCCGTCCCTCCGCCCAGCCGCAGATACGCAGTTTCTCCGCTGCCCTGGTAAGCCGGTCTCTGGGATCCAGCGCTCCCCGGGCGGACAGAGCCTGGTACATCCCAAAAATCAAGCCCAGATCGGTCAGCTTGTCCCCTTCCTGCCCGCCGATTCCTTCCCCGGCAGACAGAAGCTGCTCCGGCTGGACGCAGCAGCTTTTCAGTTCATCCATGGTCTCCAGAAGATGCTCCAGAAAGGCGGGCCGCCGGGATGGCCGGCCGTATACCCGCAGCTGGGAGGCCACCTCCTTCACCGCCCGGTACATCAGCAGCACCCGTCCGCCTTCGTCCAGTTCCGGTTCAGCGCCGCCGCCGGCGATGCGGAACACCCGGCTGGCCAAACGGCTGAAGGACAGCACCTCCGCCCGCAGGGAGATTCCGTCGCCCCCCGCCCGGCACAGGGCGCGCTCCGCCTGATGGGACTGCTGCTCCGGCACCAGCAGCACCGGGCGACAGCGAGGATCACAGGCGCATATCTCTTCCAGAACCCGTGTGGTCTTTCCCACACCGGCCCGGCCCAATATCAGTTTCACCATTTTGCCTGTCCTCCCTCTTTTCCTGTCTCCGACTGCAATTTCCCTTTATTCTACCACATCCCCCCATGAAAAAAAAGACCCAGGCCCTGCTTGGCCTGGAACGAAAAACGGGCCGCCCGAAACCGGGCGGCCCGTACAGGGTGGATCAGTCGCGGCTGATGGTGTAGTTGGGAGCTTCCTTGGTGATGTAGATGTCGTGGGGGTGAGACTCCCGCAGTCCGGCAGCAGTGATCTGGACGAACTGGGCCTTGGACTGCAGCTCCTCCACGGTGTGGCAGCCGCAGTAGCCCATGCCGGCCCGCAGGCCGCCCATCAGCTGGTAAATGGTGTCGCTGGCCAGTCCCTTATAGGGCACCCGGCCCTCCACGCCTTCGGGAACCAGCTTCTTGTTGGCCTCCTGGAAGTAACGGTCTCTGGAGCCGTGATTCATGGCAGCCAGGGAGCCCATACCGCGGTAGGTCTTGAACTGACGGCCCTGGAAGATCTCGGTATCACCGGGAGCCTCCTCACAGCCAGCCAGCAGGGAGCCCAGCATAACCACGCTGCCGCCGGCAGCCAGCGCCTTGACAATGTCGCCGGAGAACTTCACGCCGCCGTCGGCAATAATGGGCACACCGTACTCGGCGGCCACGCAGGCAGCGTCATAAATAGCGGTGATCTGGGGGACACCGATGCCGGCCACCACGCGGGTGGTGCAGATGGAGCCGGGGCCGATGCCCACCTTCACGCAGTCAGCGCCCGCCTCGATCAGAGCACGGGTACCTTCAGCGGTGGCCACGTTGCCGGCGATGAGCTGTACGTCGGGGTACAGGGCCTTCACCCGCTTCACGGTCTCCAGCACGTTCTGGGTGTGGCCGTGGGCGGAATCCAGGCCCAGCACGTCCACGCCGGCCTCCACCAAGGCGGCCACACGATCCAGCACGTCGGCGGTAGCACCGATAGCGGCGCCAACCAGCAGCCGACCCTTCTCGTCACGGGCAGAATTGGGATAAACCTCGGCCTTCTCAATGTCCTTGATGGTGATCAGGCCCTTCAGATGGAAGTCCTTGTCCACAATGGGCAGCTTCTCAATCTTATGGCGGCGGAGGATCTCCTTCGCCTCAGCCAGGGTGGTTCCCTCAGGGGCGGTGACCAGGTTCTCCTTGGTCATCACATTGTCGATGAGCTGGCTCATGTCGGTCTCAAACTTCATATCACGGTTGGTGATAATGCCGATGAGCTTGCCGTTGTCGCAGATGGGCACACCGGAAATCCGGTACTTGGCCATCAACTCGTCGGCCTCAGCCAGGGTGTGGCCGGGAGCCAGCCAGAAGGGGTTGGTAATGACGCCGTTCTCAGAGCGTTTGACCATGTCCACCTGCTCAGCCTGCTGGCTGATGGTCATGTTCTTGTGGATGATGCCGATACCACCCTCACGGGCGATGGCAATCGCCATGCGGGATTCGGTAACCGTATCCATGGCGGCACTGATCAGGGGAATATTCAGTCGGATCTTCTTTGTCAGCTGGGTCTGAAGGCTGACATCAGCGGGCAGCACGTTGCTGGCTGCGGGAATCAGCAGCACATCGTCAAAGGTAAGGCCCTGCTTGACAAACTTCTGAGCGGCATCCTGATTGATCATACGATACAACTCCTTCTTTCATCTTTGCCCACAAGGGGTGGTAAAATGCTAATAATTTATTGTACTGCCCGGCGGCTGCACTTGTCAAGGAAGCACTTTGTCCAAAATCATGGACGCCTCAAAGCGGCTTTTTCCTTCATCATCCATGCCCCGGACAAACAGGACCTCCCCCTCCTGTCCACGGAGCAGGGTCATTTCCTCACCGGGACGGCATTCCGCCTGGTAGTCGATCTGCATTTCCGCCACATACTCCCCTTTTTCCGGGCCCCGGCTGCCGACGACGTCACAGGTAAAGTCAGCGTACCGGGTGTTGTTCACATGGCCGTTGATGTCCGTGTCACTGTAATTCATATGTCTCCGGGCGGCCTGCTCCATGGTTTCGGGCATACGGAGCTTCCGCAGGGTCTCCGTTTTGCACAGCTCTCCGCCGTCGGTTCCCTCCAGGTGGGAGACCGTGGACAGGCGGATCAGCCGCCGGTCCGCCAGGGAAGCCAGCACCCACTGGGACACGCACTCCCCCACCCGCTGGTCGCCCACAAAAATATCGTAGTCACGGTAGAGAGAAGCACCCCTTCCTCCCCGGTGCCAGGTGCGGATGGTCAGCTCCTCTGACCAGATCAGGGGCCGCTCCAGCCGGTACCGCACCCGGGTCAGCATCCAGAAGCCACCGTAAGCCTCCAGGGTGGCCTCCCGGGAAAAGCCTCCGTGGATGGATGCCTGTGTGGCCGCCTCCTGAAGGTGGCCCAGAAGGGCAGACGCCTTGCAGAAGCCGCTGCCGTCCACATCCCGGGAATCGATGGTCACCTTCCACTCGTAGAACATGCTCACAGCCCTCACTCCTTCCCCCGGATCAGCAGGCTTGTCTTGCAGCAGATGTCGTCAATATCGTCGGCGGTGGCGGCAGGAATCCGCATTTCCGCCCCGCACTGGGCACAGATCAGCTCGATGGAGCTGTAGCCCAGACGGAAGGTCCATGCCTTGGAGCCGCAGGCGCAGGAGATCCCACCCCGAGCGGCGATGTCCTTGATCTCAGAGAGCACCTCGTGCATCACCAGCTCGTCCAGGAAGGGACGCTGCTCCCCGTCTTCCCTGTCCTCCGGGTCGTCCAGCTTGTCCACCGCCTGCTCCAGGCGGGCGGTAGCGGCGTATACCGGACCCTCCTCTCCAACGTAGCAGCAATCTAGGCCGGACTCCTTGCAGGAGAAGGCCAGGGCGGGCTCCCGCAGGAAGGCATGGGAAGGGCAGGACACCGTGTGGGACCGCCCGCAGGCCACGCAAGGCACCTCCAGCCGCACCCGCTGGGGCATGAACTCCACCTCCAGCTCCGACTTACCACAGGGGCACTTGATTTTGGCAGGCGCCGCCGCCAGAGCAAACACCTCCCGCTCCACAATCACCGACTGTCGGCATTTGGGGCAGATATAGGCGAGAAAGCGGGTTTTTTCCTGAGTCATGAATGGGGCCTCCCTTGTTTCGGCATTCTTTCCTCTCATTGTACCACAGGCCGCCATGATCTTCAAACACATTTTCCCCACCGACAGTACAAGGCCGCCCCGGAGATCCGCCGAAACAGGCGATCTTCCGGGGCGGCTGTTCCAGACACGAACCCAGTACCCGGTTCGCGGCAGGGATCATAGGATGATGCAGATCAGACCGCCGGAGCCCTCGTTGATGATCCGCTGCAGGGTCTCCCGCAGCTTCTCCCGGGCGTCCTCCGGCATCCGCTTGACCTTGGCATTGAGATCCTCCCCCACCAGCTCGTGGAAGGATTTCCCGAAAATATTGGACTGCCAGATCTTTCCCGTATCCCCCTCAAACTCCTGAAGCAGGTAGTGGATCATTTCCTCGCTCTGCTTTTCGCTGCCAACGATGGGCGAAACCTCCGTCTCGATGTCCGCCCGGATCATATGGATGGAGGGGGCGCTGGCCTTGAGACGGACGCCGTACCGCCCGCCCTGGCGGACGATTTCCGGCTCCTCCAGTACCAGGGAGTCCACGGAGGGCACCACAATGCCGTAGCCCGTCTCCTCCACCTCCTTCAAGGTGTCCGCCACCTTATCGTAGGAAGTTTTGATCTTGGCCAGGTCGGTCAGCAGAGCCATAAGATCCCCGTCGTCTCCGATCTGGAAGCCGGACTGCTGGGAGATGGTCTCATAAAACAGGGCCCTGGGCAGCTCCACCACGGCGGAGGCCACGCCGCTGCCCAGATCAATATTGTTGACCCGTACCCCGCTGACCTGCTGGCACTCCCCCATGGAAGCCATGGCCTGATCCACATCCCGGATCCGCCGCAGCTGAGCCGCTCCCTGGCGGATGGCCGCGTACAGGGCGGCCTTGATGGGGTGGTCCTGGGACAGGGCGTCCACCCAGGGGGGCAGAAACAGATCCAGTTCCTTCAGTGGGAACTCATATAGCACCTGTTTCAGGATGGCGTTGATATCGCCCTCCTCCAGCTCCAGGCAGTTGACCGCCACACAGCTGACCTGATGGCGCTGGGCGATATCCGCCCGGATGGCCCGGGCCCGGTCGGAATTGGGGTAGGCGGAGTTGAGCACCACCAAAAAGGGTTTGCCCAGCTCCTTCAGCTCAGCGATGACCCGCTCCTCCGCCTCCACATAGTCCTCTCGGGGAATGTCGGTGATGGTGCCGTCCGTGGTGACCACGATGGCGATGGTGGAGTGCTCCGCCACCACCTTCCGGGTCCCTACCTCCGCCGCCTGGGACATGGGGATCTCGTGGTCGAACCAGGGAGTGTTGACCATCCGCTGGTTCTCCCCCTCCAGCTGGCCAACCGCACCATCCACCATGTAACCCACGCAGTCGATGAGCCGCACCTGGAACTCGGCTCCTCCCTCCATGGAGACGGTCACCGCATCCTCCGGAACAAATTTAGGCTCTGCCGTCATGATGGTGCGGCCGGACCCGCTTTGAGGCAGCTCATCCCTGGCCCGCTCCCGGCGATAGACGTTTTCAATGTTGGGGATGATCAGCGCCTCCATAAAGCGCTTGATAAAGGTGGATTTTCCTGTGCGAACCGGCCCCACCACGCCAATGTAGATGTCGCCCTCCGTCCGAAGCGCGATATCCTCGTAGATTTTGCGATCTCCCACTTGAATTCCTCCTTCGGCCCAGTGAGCCGGTGGTTTCCATACACTATATGGGCCATGCCCCCGGGATATGCCCCTGTCCACTTCCCTGGTGAAAACATGCGCCGAAGGGGCGGCCTTCGGCGCGGAAGTGTCAGGCGTTTACCGGGCACTGGGGATCAGCAGCATCCGGCCGGAAGGCAGTTCCTCTTCCTCCAGTTCGTTGGCCTGGAGGATCTGCTGGGTGGTGGTACCGTAGGCCTTGGCCAGTTCCCACAGTCCCTCGCCGGGAGCGGCCAAACGCAGCACCACAGAGGGCTGCTCTCCTTCTCCTTTGCTTCTGGTCTCGCCCAGGGCGGCAGAGCGCACCCAGGAGGTTCCCTGTTCCTGAAGGATAAGGCATTCCACCTCCGCGGTGAATCTGGCCTCTACGCCTCCCGCGGTAGGTGCGGCATATACCTCCGCCGGGGGTGCCAGGCGGCAAAAGCATCTGGCGCCCTGGGGGGCGTCCACCCGGCAGTTGATGGGGATGGTACGCTGAACCGCCTGGATCTCTTCCCCGTCGTCCAGGCAGAGGACTGTCACTCCGGCCTCTCCCTCCAGCACCAGCTGCTCCCCCTCTCTCCGGCGGCTCAGCTGTCCCAGGGTCACCCAGCTGTCCAGCACCGTTCTGGGAGTGGCTCCGGTCTCCAGCAGCTCCCGCACCCCCAGGCTGCGAACGGGAGCTTCCACCAGGCGTCCCAGACGCTGCTCCTCCCGCTCCACCTGGGTATCGTAACCGGTACTATACAGATCCTGCAGCAGGGTCAGAGGACGGCGGCACCATACCTGGGCCTGGGCCACCAGATCCATGTCCACCTCCCAGGTGCGGCCGTCCTCTCCTCCCGGCTGGCAGCACAGCTGCGCCACCTCCACGGATACGTGGCAGTCTCCGCCCTCTCCCAGGGCGGGCAGCTCCATCACCTGGGAAAAATCCCGGGATTCATGGAAGGCGGCCAAAGCACCTCCAGGCTGCTGAGTGAGCAGCTGGATTTCCGCCGTACCCTTGAAAATGAGCCGGCTGCCAATGCGCTTGCTCTCCCTGCACACAGGGACTACCCGGCAGCACACCAGCTGAGCCCCTTCCTCCCCGCCGCAGCGAATCTGATCTCCGAAGTGGAAGGGTTTCTCCTCTACGGCGCAGAGATGGTAGGTCTCCTCCTGGCGGCACAGCTGCTGCACCCCGTGCTCCTCCGGCTCCCGTACACTCTGGCATACCTCCTGCCGCCAGGGCTGGAAGGCGGTCAGCTCCACCGCCACCTCCGCCCGAACCAGCACCTTTCTTGGGTTCAGCGCCCGGGCATCGGCACTTCGGATCCGGACGCGGGCGTGTACCGCCCCCTCCTCCGTCAGCCCGGGAGCCTCCATCTGGGCGGAAAAGGGCAAAGCCACCTCCATCCGGCGCAAGCCGCCCCCTTCCTCCGGCCGGTACAAAACAACCGCCCGGACTGCGCCGCTGGCCCAGGCCAGCCCTTCCCTGGCCTGCCTCTGGTTGAGGAATGCCTGCCCGCACACCGCCGTAATATGCAGAATGTCCGGGCAGGCGTCCGGGACGATGGCCTCCATCGTCTCCTCCTGGCAGATGGTGTCGTCGGCTATGACCTGATAGCCCTCCATAACGTCGCGGTCAAATTCCAGTTCCATGTACGTCCTCTCCTGTTCCATTTTGGTGATAGCGCCTGGCTTTGGAACATGATATGCGGACAGGGGAACCGATATGACCCTCACCGGCCCAGGCCGAACATTCTCCGCAGCAGACCCCGCAGACATTTGGGGGAACGTACCACCACGATACCCATTTGACTATGCCTCCCCTCCTCATCAATCTAATCCAGTATATGGCGGAAAACTACGGGATGTCACCAGATGAATTTGTGTTTCTGGGGACAAAAAAAGACAGGACGCGCTTCAAACGCGTCCTGCCGATTCATGGTTTTATGGCCGCTGCCAGTCGGGGATCTCCTCCGCCTGACGGTAAAGCCGGACATAGCTGTCATGGCGGCTGGGGGGGATCTTCCCCTCCTTCACCGCCGCCAGTACGGCGCAGCCCCGCTCCTTGATGTGGGCGCAGTCCTGGAACTGGCATTCATCCCGGTAGGGAGCGAACTCCCGGAAGCGTTCCGCCAGCTCCTCCTTCCGGCACAGCTCCATCCGATCCACGTCAAAGGAGGAAAAGCCCGGTGTATCCGCCGCCAGGGTACCGCTTCCCAGACGGAACAGCTCTACATGCCGGGTGGTATGCCGTCCACGGCCCAGCTTTTCACTCACATCCCCCGTAGGAATGGCCGCCTCCGGCTCCAGGGCATTGAGCAGGCTGGACTTCCCAACGCCGGAGTTCCCTGTAAAGGCGCATACCTTTCCGGCGATGATCCGGCGCAGCTCTTCCACACCCTCCCCCGTCTGGGCGCTGAGGGTGACGGTGGGAAAACCGGCGGCACGGTAGATGTCCGCCAGGCTGTCCCCGGGCGCCAGGTCACACTTGTTGACGCAGATCACGCTTTCGCAGCCTTTCCCCTCCGCAATTGCGATCACCCGGTCGATGAGGAAGGGATCAGTCACAGGAACTGCTTGGGAAGCTACGATCACCAGCTGGTCAATATTGGCCACAGCGGGGCGGTGGAACTCATTTTTCCGGGGCAAAACCCGGTCAATGATGCCCTGATTCTCCCCTGTTTGCGTGAAGACCACCCGATCTCCCACCAAAGGGGAGATCTTTTCATGGCGGAGCCTGCCCCGGCCCCGGCAGGGGGTGATCCCCTGCCCGTCATCCACATAGTAGAAGCCGCTTAGGGCTTTGACGATAATTCCTTCCATCCTCAGGCCCCAAAGTCCACGGTCTGACGGCTGTACTCCCGGCCGTCCACATAGAGGATATAGATCACGCTGCCGGAACCGGAAACCGGGAAGTCCACGCCGGACTCAAAATTGGTGTCCTTTTCCTCCGGGCCGTAAACCACATTCCCGTTGCCGTCCCGAACCTCGATGGTAACGACCGATCCGTTGTCGGGGAAGTCAAAGTGGATGGTCTTGCTGGACTGGGACAGATCGGATCCGCTGCTTGGACCTGTGCTGACGATGATATTCACGGTGGTTCCCTTTTCCACCATCTCCTTGGGGGCAATCGATTGGAACCACACCTGTCCGGCCGGGTATTCATCACTGCTGGAGTACTGGACGGGACCTGCCACCAGCCCCAAATCATCCGTGATAACAGACAGGGCCTTCTCTTCCGTCATGCCCCGCAAGTCGATCATAGGCACCGTATCGTTCTTCTTGCCCAGGCTCATGGTCAGATAGATCTTATCTCCCTCTTCAATGGTAGAGCCGGCAGCGGGGATGGTGGAGATGACGCAGTCCTTTTCAATGGTGTCGTGGTAGTCGCTGCGGGTGGTGAAATCCACCTCGAAGTCTCCCAGATTATTCAGCGCGTTCAATGCCTCCTGAAGGGGTTTTTTGCTCAGGTCAGGCATTACCAGCTCCTCCTCCGGGCCGGTACTCACCACCACCTTGATGGTGCGGTTGCTCCCGGTAATGCTGGCGTTGGCGGCGGGATCCTGCTGGATAATGGTACCGGCGGGCTGATCGTCCTCCCGCTGCTCCGACATCTCCAGGGTAAAGCCGTTCAGCAGCTGCTGATCGTTTACCACGTCGCTGAACAGCCGCCCAGTGACCGTGGGCACGGTAACGGCCTCGGACTGGGGATTGAAGATGCTGGACAGCACCGAGGAGAACATCATGAAAATCAGTACGCAGACAAACAGCAGGATGGCGGCCACCGCCGCGATAATGGGAATATTGGACTTCCCGCCTCCGCGGCTGTCCTCCTCTCGCTCCCGCTCCTCCTCCCGCCGGCGGCGGGGCTGCTGAGCGCTGTGGCTCCGGGCGGACTGACGCTCCGCTTCCCGGCGGATGGCGCTGCGGGTGACAGAGGTATTCACTACCTGGGTCTTGTCCGCGTCGTCCGGCTCGTCGGCCAGGAAATCCTGACGGACATAGTCGAAGTTGATATTGGGGTTCTTCCGGAACTCCTCCAGATCTGCCAGCATCTCGTCGGCGGAGGAATAGCGGTTGTCCGGATTGGGGGCCATGGCCTTCATGGTGATGGCCTCCAGCGCCTCGGGAATGGTGTCATCCAGCTCCCTGGGAGACAGGGGGATGGAATTGATATGCTGAATGGCCACAGACACCGGGGTATCCCCTTCAAAGGGCAGGCGGCCGGTGATCATTTCGTACAGCACCACACCGGCGGAGTACAGATCGGACCGGGCGTCGATGTGACTGCCTCTGGCCTGCTCCGGAGAGATATAATGCACCGATCCCAGGGCCTCCTGGGTAAGGGTGCTGTGTCCCCCGCTGGCCACCCGGGCGATGCCGAAGTCAGCCACCTTCACGCTGCCGTCCCGCAGCACCATGATGTTGTGGGGCTTGATGTCCCGGTGGATGATCCCCCGGCTGTGGGCATGGCCCAGGGCCTTGACAATCTGGGTGATAAAGTGCAGCGCTTCCCGCCAGTTGAGCTTGTTTCCCTTGGCCTGCATATATTGCTTCAGCGTGATGCCGTCAATCAGCTCCATGACGATATATTCCAGGTCGGAAGAGCGGCTGACATCATACACCGCCACAATGTTGGGGTGGGACAGCATAGCCACGGCCTGGGACTCGTCATGGAAGCGGCGGCGCAGCTCTGCGTCCTCGGCCAGATCCTCCCGCAGGATTTTCACAGCCACCAGACGGTTGAGCCGGTGACACCGGGCCTTGTATACCCGGGCCATGCCGCCCACGCCGATCTGCTCCAGAATTTCGTAGCGGTTATCCAGTAATTTACCGATGTATTGATCCATGGTAAACCTCCTCCTCTGCCGGTGTGCTCAGGAGCACTGGATCAGCACCGCCGTCACATTATCCGGGGCGCCACGATGCAGTGCGATGTCCAGCAGCCGGTCACAGCAGCTGTCCGGTTCCCCTCCATGAATGACCTCATGGAGGATCTCCTGGTCAGTGACCTGGTTGCTCAGGCCATCGCTGCACAGGAGCAGATAATCTCCCTCATCCAGAGTCTGACAGAACGCGTCCGCCCGCAGATCGGGCTCCGCCCCAAGGGCCCTGGTAATGAGATTTTTGTGGGGATGGCTTCTGGCCTGCTCCGGAGTCAGCTCTCCGTGCTGTACCAGATCCTCCACCAGGGAATGGTCCCGGGTGATCCGGGTAATCCCCTCCCGGGGGGAGATGTAATAGGCCCGGCTGTCCCCTTCATTGAGGATCAGCGCCTGCCGTCCGTCCGTCAAAGCGGCTACCAGGGTGGTCCCCATCCCAGCACAGCGTTCCTCAGAGACAGCCCGCTGATACACCGCCCGGTTGGCAGCCTCGGCGGCCCGCTCCATGCGAACCCGGTCGGAGGTTTCCTCCTCCGGCGTCATAAAGCTCTGCATGAACACCTCCACCGCCATGGAGCTGGCAATATTGCCCGCCCGGGCGCCGCCCATTCCGTCGCACACCAGAGCAACCACCCGGCCGTCCGCCAGGGTCTGTTGGGCGAAGGCGTCCTGATTCTGTTCCCGGATGATTCCCCGGTGGGTAATTCCCCATACGTTCATGGAACATCGTCCTCTTTCCTGCCGGCATTCCGGCTTTCTGCCCCCATGGCTTTCCGGCGCAGCTGGCCGCAGGAGGCGTCGATATCGCTGCCCAGGCGGCGGCGGACCGTCACGGTGACTCCGTGGCTCTCCAGCCGCTTTTGGAAGGCCGCCACACGGCGGCTGGGCTTCAGGGGACTCTCCTCCACGTTGTTCAGCGGAATCAGATTCACGTGGCCGGGGGTCCCCTTCAACAGCCGGGCCAGCAGGTCAGCCTGCCAGTCGGCATCGTTTACGCCGTCAATCATAGCGTACTCATAGGAGATCCGCCGTCCGGTGGTTTCAAAATACCGCCGGCAGCTCTCCATCAATCTGTCCACACCTACGCTTCGGTTGACCGGCATGATCCGGGACCGGGTCTCGTCATCCGGGGCGTGGAGGGATACAGATAGGGTTAATTGTAACCCATATCCGGCCAATTTGTCAATTTGATCTACCAAGCCGCAGGTGGACAGGGAGATATGACGCATCCCGATGTTCAATCCCTCGGGATGATTGACCAGCTTTAAAAACCGCATCACCGTGTCGAAATTATCCAGCGGCTCCCCAATGCCCATCAGCACAATATTGGACACCTGGGCCCCGCTGTCCAGTTGTGTGAACAGCACCTGATCGATCATCTCTCCCGGCGTCAGATTCCGAACCTTCCCCGCCAGGGTGGAGGCACAGAAGGCACAGCCCATACGGCAGCCCACCTGGCAGGAAATGCAGACGGTATTGCCGTGCTTGTAGCGCATCAGCACCGTTTCAATACAGTTTCCGTCAGCCAGCTCCCACAGATATTTGATGGTCCCGTCCAGCCTGGACTCCTGCTTCCGGGCCACCTTGGGCGGCGTAAGCAGACACTGGTTTTTCAGCTTTTCCCGCAGGCTCTTGGACAGGTCGGACATCTGGTCAAAGGAGGTCACCCCCCGGTACAGCCAGTGAAAGATCTGTTTGGCCCGGAACGCCGGCTCGCCCTGCTCCTTCAGCCAGGCGGTCAGCTCTTCCAGCGTCATGGATTTGATATCGGTCAAAGAGATCCATCCTTTCGCAGCTTGCAGATGTAAAAACCGTCCGTATCATGGACGTGGGTCCAAAGGGTGATCTGTCCCTCCGGCACTTCCCCGGCGGGCCCGGGCAGGACAAACCCCTCCCGGACGAAATCCGGATGCTCCCCCAGGAATCCCTCCGTTACCTCCTGGTTTTCCCGGGGCAGGACGGTACAGGTGGAATAGAGCAGCACGCCGCCGGGGCGGACGTACCGGCTGACATTGTCCAGAATCGCCCGCTGGACAGCGGGCAGTCCCTCCATAGGCTTCGGATCCTTGTAGCGGATATCCGGCTTTTTCCGAATAACGCCCAAGCCGGAGCAGGGCACGTCGGCAAACACCAGGTCGAAGGCCCCCTCCCACTCCGGGCGGAACGTCCGCCCGTCGGCGGTCACCGCCTGTATGGCGGACAGGCCCAGCCGCTGTGCACCCTTGGCAATCAGGGTTTTCTTGTGGGGGTGGACGTCGCAGGAGACCAGCTCCCCCTGATTTTCCATCTGGATGGCCAGAGCGAAGGACTTTCCCCCCGGCGCGGCGCAGGCGTCCAGCACCCGCATGCCCGGCCGTGCCCCGGAGGCCGCAGCCGCCAATCGGGAAGCAGGATCCTGAATATAAAACATCCCCTGCTGAAAGGGTTCCAGCTGTTCCAGATTCCCGCTTTTGGACAAAATGAGGCAGTCGTCCAGCCAGGGATGGGGCTCCGCCCCCACCCCCGCCTCCTTCAGCCGCTGGGCCGCTTCCGCCTGGGTGGTCTGTACGGTGTTTACCATGGCGGTGATGGGGGGCTGGCTGTTGTTGGCCCGGAGGCAGGCAGCCGCTCCCTCCTCCCCCAGCTGCTCCATCAGCGCCTCCACCAGCCAGGCAGGGTGGCTGTAGAGGATCTCATAATAGGCCACGGGATCCTCCTGGGGAATGGTGGGCAGCTGGTTCAGATTCCGCTGAAGGCTGCGGAGGATGCCGTTGACCATTCCCGCCGCTCTGGGATTTTTGCAGTGGGCCTTGGTCATGGCCACGGACCGATCCACCGCCGCGCTGGGAGGGATCCGGCTGAGAAACAGCATCTGATACAGCCCCAGCCGCAGAGCCTGGAGCACCTTCCCCTCCAGCCGGGCCAGGGGGATATTGGAAAACTTGCTGAGATAGAAGTCCAGCAGCAGCTTCTGCTGCAGCACGCCGAAGCACAGCTGGGTGGCAAGGGCCGCGTCCCGGCTGTCCAGCCCGGCGGCGGCGATCTGCCGCTTCAATATGCCGTCCGACCACCCGCCCTGGCGCTCACAGGCGTTCAGGGTAAGCAGCGCCGTCTCTCTGGCATCCATCGTTCTCCCTCATTTCTCCCAAAAATGCCGGCCGGCCGGATCAGTCCGGCTCCACCGGATGGCCCCGCAGATAATCCCCGGCTGTCATCCGCCGGGATCCAGGCGCCTGAAGCTCTGTAATGCGAAGTACCTTGCCATCTCCGCAAGCCACATCGATGCCATCTTTTCCCGCGGCCACAATGGAGCCGGGGGCCTTACCCGTGGTCAGCTCGGGGCAGCAGGAGGCATACACCTTTACCGTCTGGCCGCCCAACCCGTCGGTGGACGCGGCAGGCCAGGGAGTCAGCCCCCGGATCTGGTTGTGAATCTCCCGGGCGGGCCGATTCCAGTCAATGGGGCTGAGGGCCCGGGACAGCATGGGGGCAAAGGTGGCCTGACTGGAATCCTGAGGAATCCTGGGGGCGGTACCGGCGGCGATCTCCTCCACCACCTGCACCACCAGCGTCCCGCCCATGGCGGCCAGGCGGTCGTGTACCTGCTCCACTGTCTCATCCGGGTCAATGGGGGTGCGGGCCTGGCGGATGATGTCTCCGGCGTCCAGCTCCTGAGCCATATGCATGATAGTCACGCCGGTCTCCTCCTCCCCGTGGATCACCGCCCAATGGATGGGGGCAGCCCCCCGGTACTTGGGCAGAAGGGAGGAATGGACGTTGATACACCCCTTGGGAGGCAGAGACAGGATCTCCTCCGGCAGGATCCGCCCATAGGCGGCCACCACGATCAGCTCCGGAGCCAGCTCCTTCAGCAGGGCCAACGCCTGACCATCCCGCAGGGTGGTGGGCTGAAAAACAGGAATATCATGGGCCAGGGCCGCCTGCTTCACCGGCGGTGCCTGGAGCTTGTTCTGGTGGCGGCCCACCGGCTTATCCGGCTGACAGAATACACCGCACACCTGATGTCCCCCGGCAATCAGTCCCTCCAGGGAGGGAACGGCGAAGTCGGGAGTGCCCATAAAGACGATTCTCACGGCAGGTCGTCCTCCTCTTCCTCCATCATCTGCTCCATCTCCTCGTTGGTATACAGCCGGTCGCACAGCTGGCTGTACAGCTGTCCCTCCAAATGAGCCAGCTCATGGCAGAAGCACCGGGCGGTCAGGCCCCGGCCCTCCCGCTCAAACAGGTTGCCGTTGCGGTCGTAAGCCCGCACCTTTACCCACTCCGGGCGCTTGACGATGCCCCACAGGTTGGGCACGGACAGGCAGCCCTCCAGCCCCTCCTGCTCTCCGGCCTGGTCAATAATCTCCGGGTTGACCAGCTCCAGCACCTCGTCGTCCTCAGTGATGACAATCACCGCCCGGCGGAGAATGCCGATCTGGGGCGCGGCCAAGCCCACTCCGTTGGCCTGGGCCAGGGTATCCTTCAAATCGTCCAGCAGATCCCACAGCTTCTGGTCAAACTGGGTGACGGGGTGGCATTTCTTCTCCAGAACGGGGTCGCCCCGTTTGATAATGGTACGCACAGACATGTTTGTTTCCTCCTTCATCGCTCTCCCCGTCAATAGGGGTTAAGATCGGCATACATGGAAATTCCTTTGTTTTCCCGTTCCGACTGGGCCCAACTCAACGTCTGGGCCAGCAGGCGGCGTACCGGGCGGGTACAGGCCGTATTCAGGGTCAGCCGGTAGCGGTAGCGATTGTTCACCTTGGCCACCGGCGCGGGCGCGGGACCCAGAAGCCTCCATTCCTGGTTCACGTCCCGCAATCCCCACTCCAGGGCCTGGCGCAGACGCATGCAGGCCCGAAGCACGCCCCCCTCGTCCTCTCCGGACAGGGTGACGAACAGCAAATCCAAAAAGGGCGGATCCCGCCGCAGCTTTCGCAGCAGGATCTCACTTTCATAAAAGCGGTCGTAATCCTGCCGGGCGGAAAAGCGGATCACATCGTGATCCGGCGTGTAAGTCTGGATCACCGCCCGGCCCAGCTTATCTCCCCGGCCCGCCCGGCCCACCACCTGGGTCAGCAGGGAAAAGGTGCGCTCTCCCGCCCGAAAATCGTCCACATACAGGGACTGGTCGGCCAGAATCACTCCCACCAGGGTGACGTTTTCAAAATCAAGGCCCTTGGCCACCATCTGGGTTCCCACCAGAATGGGCACGTTTTTGGTGCGGAATTCCTCCAAAATCGTCTCATGGGATCGGGTGGCGGTGACGGTATCCGTATCCATCCGCAGCACGGGAACGCCGGGGAACCGGTCCATCAGTTCCTCCTCCACACGCTGAGTGCCTGCCCCGATAAAATTCAGCTTCCCGCCGCAGGCGGGACAGCGGGGCGGCAGCGGCTGGGAATGGCCGCAGTAGTGACACATCAGCCGGCCATTGGCCGAGTGGTAGGTCAGCTTCACCGAGCACCGGGGGCACTGGGGCACCTCCCCGCACTCACCGCAGGACACCATGCGGCTGGCCCCCCGGCGGTTGAGAAACAGGATGGTCTGCTCCCCCCGCTCCAGGTTACCGGCAATTTCCTCCTGCAGGGGGCGGCTGAGACAGCCGCCATTTCCGGCGCGAAGTTCTTCCTTCATGTCCACCACCTGTACCTGGGGCAGGGCCCGGCGGTTATACCGCTGGGATAGGGTAAACAGGTGATAGACTCCCGCCCTGGCCTGGGACATGGCCTCCACCGACGGCGTGGCCGAACCCAGCACCAGCAGCGCATGGTTCTGCACGCAGCGGTATTTGGCAATCTCTCTGGCGTGGTACCGGGGCGTGTTTTCCGATTTATAGCTGCCCTCCTGCTCCTCATCCAGGATCATCAGGCCCAGATTAGGCACGGGGGCAAACACCGCCGAGCGGGTGCCGATGACCACGGGAGCTTCCCCCCGTTTGGCCCGCTTCCACTCGTCGTACCGCTCCCCCGCCCGGAGGGAGCTATGCAGCACCGCCACAGAGGAGCCGAACTGTCCGGCAAAAATCCGCAGCAGCTGGGGCGTGAGGGCGATCTCCGGCACCAGAATCACCGCGCTTTTCCCCCGGGCCAGGGTTTCCTGGATCAGGCGGATATAGACCTGGGTCTTGCCGCTGCCGGTGACGCCGTACAGCAGCGCGGCAGCTGATTCCCCCTTCCGGCACAGCCGATTCAGCCCGTCAAAGGCCGCCTGCTGCTCCTCGTTCAGCTCCACCGGCGGGGCGGGCGGAACATCGGCCAGGGAGACCCGGCGCAGCACCTCCTGCCGTTCTATGGTGAGGATCCCGCTTTTTTCCAGGGAACTCAGGGTCTTGGGCGAAGCCCCGGTAAAATAGCACAGCTCTTTACAGGAGGCAGCCCCCAGCTGGCAAAGCAGCTCCGTCACCGCATAGCGAAGCGGCGCTGTCCTGCGCCGCGGAGCGACCAGAGACATGGCCTCCTCCGCCGGCATGGCCAGCACCGCAAGCTTTTCCGTTTTATCGCCGATCCCCCGCTGGGCGCTGGTGACCAGCTTTGCTGCTCCTCCGTCCACCAGCTGGCGGATGGCAGGGTTGGGGTCCCGGGTTCCAAAGGCGGCCCGGATCTGCTCCAGATCCCCCTGTCCGCCCCAGGTCAGCAGCAGCTCCGCCAGATGAAGGGCAGCGGCGCTGCCCCCGGTAGCCTGCTCCGCCTGTTCCCGGCCTACGCCGGGCAAAAGGGTCAGGCAATCCCGCAGGGCATAATACAATCCCGCAGGCAGCATGGCCTTCACTCCGTCGTATACGGTGCAGAAATACCGCTCCCGCATCCACAGGGCCAGCTGCAGCGCCTGTTCGTCCAGCACCGGTTCCTCGTCCAGGGCGGCGATGACCGTTTTCAGCCCCTCCACCGGACAGCCGGCCCGCAGGGCCAGCACAATGCCGTCGGAGCCCCGGTTCCCCTGGCCGAATGGAACCAGCACCCGCAGTCCGGGCCGCAGGCGTTTCTCCAGCTCCGGGGGCACCCGGTAATCGTAGGGCTTGTCAATGGCGTACACCGCCCTGGACAGGGCGATCTTTGCCACCATGCCGTCCATGGCCGGCCCTCCCTCCAGTTACTCCTGCTGCAGACGCTCGTCCAGCTTGCCTTCCGCCACCTCGCGGATGGCGATGCTCACCGACTTCTCCTCCAGGGGATCGCCGGCCAGCTCCGCCTCATTGGCAATTTCACGGGCCCGACAGGCCACCACATTCACCAGCTGGTAGCGGCTGGGCACCTTCTTCAGCAGATCTTTCATAGCAGGATACAGCATCATAGCGCAAAAACTCCTTTATAAATCATTTCCCGGTTTTTCACCCGGCACTGGGCGGCGGTGAGGATGGCTTCGATCTCCCGAACCGCATTGGATACCTTATCATTGATAACCAGATAATCATAATTGGCAATCTGGGTGGATTCCTCCTTGGCCTTCGCCAGCCGTCCGGCGATGACCTCCTCGCTGTCGGTGTGCCGGCCGTGGAGGCGGCGGGACAGCTCCTCAAAGGAGGGGGGGATGATGAAGATGAACAGGGCGTCAGGGCAGCGGGCGCGAACCTTTGCCGCACCCTGTACCTCAATGTCCAGCAGCACGTCCACCCCGGCCTCCAGCTTCTCTTCAATGACCTTCATGGAGGTACCGTAGTAATTATTGACGTATTCTGCGTATTCCAGCAGCTCGTCCCGGGCAATCATTCCCTCAAATTCCTCCCGGGTAACGAAATTGTAGTTCACCCCGTCCTGCTCCCCCACCCGGGGCGCCCGGGTGGTATAGGAAACGGAAAAATGAATGTTCTTTCTCTGGGAGAACAGCTCAGCAATCACCGTGCTCTTGCCCACTCCGGACGGGCCGGAAAGGACGATCAGCTGTCCCCGCTGTTTGTCTCGATTCATGTCTCTTCCTCCTCCGGGCTGACTTCTTCGCCGGACAGCCTGCCGGCCACCGTTTCCGGCGTCAGTGCCGACAAAACCAGATGGTCGTTGTCCATCACAAGAACGGAACGGGTGCGCCGTCCGTAGGACGCGTCTATCAGGGTTCGCTGCTCCCTGGCCTCCTGCACCATGCGCTTGATGGGCGCCGAATCCGGACTGACAATGGCAATCAGCCGGTGGGCGGAGATCAGGTTCCCAAACCCGATATTCAGCAGCTTTATGTCCGATCCCTTACTCAATGTTCTGCACCTGCTCCCGGATCTTCTCAATCTCAGCCTTGATATCCACTACGTACCGGGCAATTTCCAGATCGCTGCATTTGGATCCAATGGTGTTGGCCTCCCGATTGAACTCCTGGATCAGGAAGTCCAGCTTCCGACCGATGGCGCCGCCCTTGGCCAGCATCTCCCGCAGCTGGGCGATGTGGCTGCGGAGACGGACCGTCTCCTCATCCACCGCCACCTTATCGGCAAAGATAGCCGCCTCAGTGAGGATGCGGGCGGGATCCAGCTGGGTGTTAGCCAGCACCTCGCTCATCCGGGCCTCCAGCCGGGCCCGGTATTCGGACACGGTCTGGGGCGACCGCTGCTCCACCTTGCCCACCAGGGCCTCGATGGTATCTGCCCGGGACAGGATGTCCTGGGCCAGCCGCTCACCCTCCCGGGTACGCATCTGGTCAAAATCCGCCAGGGCCTGATCCAGCACGTCGGTAATGGCGCCCGCCGTCTGCTCCACATCCTCCTCCGCCTTTTCCGCCAGCAGCACGTCGGGGAAACGGGACAGGAGGGAAACCGAAATTTCTCCGGACAGCTGATACCGCTGGGCCAGCTGGGTCAGGGCATTGTAATAACCGTCGGCTGCGGCCTGGTTGACCGTAACCTGAAGCTGTTCTCCACCGGCGTTGTCCAGGGTGACGAACACGTCCACCTTTCCCCGGGAAATGGATTTCTGCACCCGGGTCTTAATCCCATCTTCCGCGAACAGATACAGCCTGGGCATGCGGACGCTGCAGTCCAGGTAGCGATTATTCACCGACCGCAGCTCCACCGTGATCCCGCAGCCGTTTACGGTGCGTTCTCCCCGGCCGTAGCCGGTCATACTTTTGACCATCTTGGGACACTTCCTTTTCTCTCGATCTCCCTCACCGGCGGCGAAGCCGGGCCGCCATGACGCCGATCAGCCGGGACAGGGCAATATCATACGCCACAAACACCACATTCCCAGCTCCGTACAGCAGCGGCAGGGACTTTGTCAGCCATGCCGGGAACGTCTCCAGCAGCAAGCTGCCCGCTCCCAGCCAAATGATAGTAAAGGACAGGTTAAAATGGGCCAGTTTTCCCAGCCACTCCAGCCCCCGGTTTTTCTGAATCTCCAGCCGGCTTTTCACCACAGGATAGATGCCGAAAAACACCAGAAACAGCAGGGCCACCCCCTTGCCGGGCAGCACCAGCAGCCCCAGCACAGAAGCGGCAGCCCAGCACAGGACAGCCGCCCACCGGCCGGCCGCCAAAACCGCCGCCACTGGGAACAGGCCCGCCACGGCAGTCAGGCCCACCTGGCCCGTAGGCGACAGGCAGGCCAGCCAAAGTACCGCAAGACTGCCCGCAGCCAATACGCCGCCAAGAGCGGTTCGGCCAGCGGGCGTCTGAAATCTGCCCCCCATGTCAGTTACAGCCGCCGCACAGGCAGTTGAGGCAAAGCATGGTGGTACAGCAATCCAGGCTGTCCATACCGCCTCCACCGCCATAGGGGCGGTAAACCGCGCCGCCCTGCTGCATCATAGCCAGAGCCTGGCGGTACTCCATATTTCCGGGATCCATCTGGACGGCCAGGTTATAGTTCTGCATGGCCTCGTCCAGCCAGCCGCGGCGGTACGCGATACTGCCCATGAGGAAATACCACTCCCCATTCTTCTGGGGCACCTCCTGAAGCAGGCGCTCCGCCCCGTTCAGATCGCCCCCGTTGATCATGCTCCGCACCCGGGCGAAGGTGGGATTGGCGCCTCCGTAGGACTGCTGATAGCCGGATCCGGCGTTGGAATAGCTGCTGGAGGAGGATTGGTACTGATAGCCTCCGCCGCTTCCGCCTCCGCTGCGCTGGCGCTGGATGGCTTCGTAGGCCTCATTGACCTCCTTCATCTTCTCCTCCGCCAGATCAGCCAGGGGGTTGTTTACATAATTGTCCGGATGGTACTTCCGGGCCAACTCCCGATAGGCCTTCTTAATCTCCTGATCGCTGGCATCGGGTGATACGCCCAGTACGCTGTAGGGATCTCTCATGTATGATGTCTCCATATTCTCTGATTTTTTATCTGCTTCCAGCTGCCGTCCAGCACAGCGCGCTGTACCAGCGGCAGCCCGAAATACAGGATGTTCTCAATCACCGGCCAACGGCAGCCGAATTCCATCAGTTGGGCCGCGCCGCACATCAGGTTCCGGGAGTGATCCAGGGTGCGTTTCATCGCCTCCCCATCCCCTTCCGGTCCAAAGCGGGCCGCAACGGGATTGTAGCGCCCCTGGGCCAGATCCTCTTCCAGATCGTCCTGTGCGTCCAGCAGGTAAATCCACCGGCCCAGATGGTAAAGCATTTGCTCCATGGCTCGATCCCTGCCTTCCTCCCCTGTTTTGGGGGCTGCACCTTGAAGCAGCAGGGCAAAGGTATGGGCAGGCCGATCCAGGGACGGGATTTTCTCCTCTTCCAGCCGGTGCAGCTGTTCCAGGCATTCCCGCACCAGGCGATCAAATTCCGGCTGACGCCGGGCCGCTTTCCGGTAGGAGGGCTTGAGCAGGATTGCCAGCAGTCGGGCAGTCAGCCCAGGCAGGAATCCCTCGTCCTCCGCCTTGTCCCGCAGCTGCCACCAGGTAAGGACCACGCTCTTGTCCGCCGCTGTCTCCAATCCGGGGTCGGTTTGGCACATAGGCTTTTTGATTAGGGGATTGGCGTGGCACCGTCCCCGGCAGGGAGTAAACCGCTCCTCCGCAGGAGCCAGCAGCAGAGCCAAAAAGGTAAAATCATAGTTGAGGAACATGGGCGCCAGCCATCCGTACCGCCGGCGCATGGCCCGGCACAGGCCGCAGTAGGTGGCCCGGTACAGATCAAAATCCCGGCATTTCAGCTCCTCCCGGAGTGGGCGGACGTAGCCAAACACGCCTACACCGCCTCAGTGCTGGAATTTCAAGATGGTGAACTCCGGGACACTGCTGCGAATCATCATCCGGTTGACCAGGATGGCGGGCAGGAATCCCACCACAAGGCCTACGCCGGCCATGCCCAAGGAGGACAGCTCTCCCATCCCCAGCAGCTGACCCACCACATAGCCCAGGGCCAGGAACACACAGGGCAGAGCGAACACCAGAGCGGAAAGACCGATGGAGTGGCCCACGGAGGATTCCACCTCCACCCGGTCTCCAGGCTGGGCACCGATGGGGTTGGTGGCCACCGCCAGCAGCTCCTCCTTAGGCGCCTGCATACAACCGGCGCAGTTTCCGTTGCACTTCAGTCCGCATTCCACCTGGCGCAGGAGAGAAACCTCCACCAGGCCCGACTTCAATTCCCGTTTCACAATTGCCATTTGATTCATGTGTCTTTGCCTCCACGTCCGGCTCCACGCCGGGACTGCTATTTGCTGATACTGACGTTGACGGTATATTCCCCTACCACGCCCACCTTGTCGCTGGCATCCAGATAGACATTTGCACGGACCGAGGAAATCCCGGTGGCCGTCACGTTGGACAGATCGGCCACGATACGGAGCTTGCTGGCATCCAGCCGGTTCAGCTCCTCCTCATCGCCCCGCACCACAACCAGACGCTCCTGGGTCATCAGCTCCGCGTCGTAGCCGGATGGGATGTTAATCATCTGGATGTTGCTGACATTGAAGGTACGGGTGGGCAGATCCCGTACAGTTACGGTTACCGTTACCTCATTGAGCCCCTTGACATTTTCCAGCGTGGGAGACAGGTTGACCGGCATCGTCTTCTGGGTTGTACCGATAATGGTGGACAGGTCAATGCTTCCCAGGGAGATTTCGCTGAGGGCGTCGATCTCCTCCTTGCTGCCCGCCACCGTAATGGTGGACGGTTCAATGGAGCAATCCAAAACGTCATCCGCCGTAGCGCCTCCGCCGTTGGTGAATGTAACTGTAAGGGGAATTTCCTTCACAACCCCAACAGACAAGGTAACAAAGGCCGTATTGGAGCTAAGTGTGATTCTGGGGTCATCAATCACTTCTCCGTTTTCGTCCAGCATACTCAGGGTCAGGGTGCCCGCAAAGCTCTCCTTCAGGTCGTCGGCGGTAAGCACCGCCACCACCCGCTTTACCTTGGCTACCTGGGCCAGGGTGCCCTTGACCTCCACTGTATCAGGTTCAATCACGGGCGTTCCGGCCCGGTAACCGTCAGCCACACTGCCCTCCAGCTGCAGCTCCACCTCCCGACTCTCCGTAACCAGATTGTCCACCACCACGGTGATGGTCTGATCCTGTTCCGGGAAGTAGGTGCCGCTGGTATTGATATTGGTAGGTAGTTTTGCCGACCAGGTCAACTCATACTCCCCCGGTGCAGTGCAGGTGGAAACATCCAGGGAAACCGTGACGTTGGTCCGGTTCAGGCTGTTGCGCACGCTGAAGGGAGCCTGAACAACCACGTCCACCTCGTTATGGGACAGGGAGGCGATGGTCAGGCCACGCTCCTCCAGCGCCCGGTCACCAACCAGCTGGACAGGCACATTGTATACCGTCCAACGCTGGGCGGAGTCGTCCACCCCCCGGACATAGGCCCAGATCAACAAGGCCAGAAGGACGGACAGAAGGATAAATGCCACTCGGCTTTCACGCAGTCGCTGTACCATTTACTGCGCCTCCTTCCTGCCACGGGCCAGCAAATCCGTCAACCGGGAAATCACAGGATGGTTGCTATCCTGCTCTTCCTTCTCGTTGAGCAGTTCATTCCTCAGCAGGCGCTCCAGCGTCTCCGGCGCAAGGTGGCGCTTCAGCATGCCGCCCACCGCGGCGGAAATGGAGCCTGTCTCCTCAGACACAATCACAACCACCGCATCGGAGTGCTCGCTGGCGCCGATGCCGGCCCGGTGGCGCATTCCCAGCTCCCGGCTGAGATTGACGTTACCGGACAGGGGCAGCATGCAGCCCGCCCCTACAATCCGACCGTTACGTACGATCACCGCGCCGTCATGGAGCGGCGCCTTGTTCCAAAACAGGTTTTTCAGCAGCTCACTGGACACCGAGCAGTCCAGGGCGGTGCCTGTTTTGATCATATCGTCCAGCAGATTCTGCCGTTCAAAGACCATCAGCGCCCCCACCTTGTCCCGGGACAGCTGGGTATAGGCTTCCACCGTCTGGGTGATGGCCACCTCAAGATCATGGGGATCCACCATCCGCTGGGGGGTAAACACGTTGGCCAGCTTTCCGCTGCCCATCCGCTCCAGCATCCGCCGCAGCTCCGGCTGGAACAGGATAACCAGTACCACAAAGCCCCACTCCACCACACGGCTGAGCAAATAGCTGGTAGCCGTCAGCTGAGCCTCAGAAGCCACAAACATGGCAAGGGCCAGGACGAAAATTCCTTTCAGCACCCGCCCAGAACTGGTGCGGCGCATGAACCACAAAACTTCGTAGATTACAAAGGAAAGAATGGCCAGGTCAATCAGGTCGGAAAACCGTACGGTCGCCATAAATGGGATTTCTTCCTGAAGGAAGCTCAGCACTGTCTGCAGCAATCGTGACCCTTCTTTCTCTTCCAAACTCAGCCCGGCCCCCGGCCGGGAACAGCAGGCTCCCTGCTACGACATCCCACAGGCACACCTACTCATTATCTTATATATTATACGATATTCCGGCTCTGATAGCAACCTAAATTCCCAGACGCAGATATAAATTTTTCATGAATATCTCCCAAAAAACGGGACAGACGGACCGGCTTCCTGAAAAAGAGGCTGATCCATCCGTCCAGTAATATTCCTTTACACCGCTCTTTTATCAAGCTTTTTGCCGTCCCAGCAATCGGGATAGCTCGCCTAAAAAGCGGCGAATCTCCCACATGGTATTGAAGGCGGAGACGCTGGCGCGGATCGTGCCTGTTTCCAGAGTACCCGCCGTCTCGTGGGCAAGGGGCGCACAGTGCAGTCCGGCCCGCATAGCCACGCCCCGCTGCCCCAGCTCCCCGGCCAGCTCCTCACAATCCCAGCCGGATACCCGGAAAGACAATACCCCGGACTGGCAATCCGGCCGCCGCAGCGCCTGATAGGCTGTCACGCCGGGCATCTGATTCAGTCCCGCGCCCATGGCTCGGATCAGGCGGCTTTCATGGGCGCGGATGGTATCCACCCCCTGCCGCTGGACATACCGGATTCCCTCCAGCAATCCCGCAATCCCGGCCACGTTGTGGGTTCCTGCCTCCAGCCGGTCCGGCAGGAAGTCCGGCATATCAGCAAAACGGGAATTGCTTCCCGTTCCCCCTTCCAGAATGCAGTCCCCTCCGTCCCGACACAGGAGGATCCCCGTTCCCTGGGGGCCGTACAGCCCTTTATGGCCCGGCATGGCGATAAAGGCCGCCCCCAGCTCCAGGTAGGACACCGGCACACAGCCTGCCGCCTGAGAGGCGTCTACAATCAAAGGCACCCCCTTCTCCCGGCACAGCAGAGAGATTTCCTTCACCGGCAGGACATATCCGAACACATTGGATACCTGCGTACAGACCACCGCATCCGTTGGCTGCTCCAGAGCCTGTCGAAACGCGTCTGCCGTGGCCTTTGGGTCAAAAAGCGGCCCCCGAGCCACCCGGACTTCCACATTCGGGATGGCGTGTAGGGGCCGTGTAACGGCATTGTGTTCATAGCCTGAAATCACCACCCGGCCACCTGGTTTGACCAGGGTCTTGATGGCGATATTCAATCCGTGGGTGGCGTTGAACGTAAAGACCACCTGCTCCGGATCGGGAACCTGGAACAGCTGGGCTGCGGCCTCCCGGCAGGCATAGACCACCTCAGCCGCTGCCATGGCGGGACGATGTCCCCCCCGTCCGGGACTCGCCATATGACGGATCGCCCAAGAAGAGGCGCGAGCCACCTCCCCAGGCTTTTGCAGGGTGGTGGCCGCGCTGTCCAAATAGATCACAGGGACACCTCCTCATACTTTCCATCTTCATTAAGCATGTAGATCCGTTTGGGATCCATCCCGTTCTGATGGAGGGTCTGAAGAGCGATGGGCAGATGGGTCTGCGCGATTTTCACCGAGTGGCTGCACCCCTCGCCGGAAATGCTTTTGGGCGACCGATAGATGGCGGCCCGGATCCCCGCCCGTTCCAGCACAACCGCCGTGCGCTGGGCCAGGGTCAGGGATCGGCACACAATATAATAGCTGAGCATAGCACGGTTCCTTTCCCGGGGGTGTTTCCCCTCCCCCTGTTCCATGATATGCCGCCGCGCCCCTTTTGGAACCGGAGGGGCTGTTATTTCTTCTCCGCCAACAGACAAACTCCGTGGGCGGCAATTCCCTCCTGAGCGCCGGTAAAGCCCAGCTTCTCCTCCGTAGTGGCCTTTACATTCACCCGAGCGGCGTCTATCCCCATCCGTCCGGCCAGATTTTTCTCCATCTGCTCCAGATAGGGGGCCAGCTTAGGCTTCTGGGCCAGGATGGTGGCGTCCACATTGACCACCTGCCACCCGGCCCAGTTCAACAGCTCCACCACATGATCCAGCAGCACCAGACTGTCCGCCCCGGCATAGGCCGGGTCGGTGTCGGGGAAGTGCCGCCCGATGTCGCCCATGCCCGCTGCCCCCAGCAAGGCATCCATCACCGCATGGGTCAGCACGTCGGCATCGGAGTGGCCCAGCAGTCCCAGGGTGTGGGGTACCTCTACCCCGCCCAGGATCAGCTTCCGTCCCTCCACCAGTCGGTGTACGTCGTATCCGTGGCCAATTCTCATCTCTGCCATGTTCCCAATCCTCTCTGCTGACAGATGGCTTCCCCCACTAATAGATCGAAGGGGGTGGTCAGCTTCATGTTTTCCCGGCTGCCCTTGGTCAGTCGCACCTGCATTCCAAGCCGCTCCACGGCGGCGCAGTCGTCGGTGACCAGTTCCCCATCCTCCAGAGCCTTGTGTACCGCGGCGCGGATCAAATCGGCCTGAAATACCTGGGGCGTCTGTACGCCGAACAAAGTGGAACGGTCCACCGTCTCAACGGCCACATCCCCCTCCACCCGCTTGATGGTGTCGGTCATGGGCACCGCCGGAGCGGCAGCCCCGCAGGCAGCGCCCTGGCGCAGGACCTCCTCCAGCACGTCCTCCGGTAGGAAGGGTCTGGCCCCGTCGTGAATGGCGATGAGCCGGGCGTCCTTCCGCACGGCGTTAAGTCCAGCCTGAACGGAATGAATGCGCTCCGCTCCACCGGCCACCACCTGGGTCACCTTATCCAGGGCAAAATCCCGGCACAGACGGCTCACCTCCACCATCAGATCCTCCCGGGTCACCACCACAACCTCCGTGATGGACGGGCATTGCTGAAATACCCGCAGGGTATGTACCAGCACCGGAATGCCTCCGATGGGCGTACAGATCTTATCGATCCCCTCCATCCGCCGGGCAGAACCGGCTGCCACCACCACCGCCGACCAGACGGGATATTCCTTCTTCCGGCGAAACCGGCCAAAGAGATCCATGGATCGTCCTCCTTACCGCTCCGGCCGCGCCGGAGCCATTCATACATAGAGAGGAGCCGGAAGGCTCCTCTCAAACCATCTTTTCCCGCTTATCACACGGGGACACATTCCACCGCCTGCTGGATCCGCTGCTCCACCGCCTCATAGCTGGCACACTGGCACATCACCAGCTCGGAGATCAGGATCTGTTTGGCGGAGTGGAGCATCTTCCGCTCCCCAGTGGACAGGCCCCTGGCTCCATCCCGAAGCATCAGGCCCTTCACCACACCGGCTACCTCCAGAAGATCCCCGCTTTTCAGCCGCTCCATATTTTCCCGGTAGCGGCGGTTCCAGTTCTGGGTCATGTCCACCTTCAGGGAGGCCATGGCCTCCAGCACCTGGTTGGCACGCTCCCGATCCACAATGGGGCGCACACCGATCTCATCGCTGTTGTCCACGGGGATCATGACCAGCATGGCCCGTACCGGAAGTTTCAGGACATAATAGTCCCGCATCACGCCGTCCACCTTTTTCTGAACAATACTGTCTACCACACCTGCGCCGTGCATAGGATGCACGACCTTATCCCCGATCTGAAACAACGGTGACACCTCCAATTCCGCAAGCATATCGTCTTTTTCGGCAGAGAGAAGCGATTCAGCCTCCACAGCACGCCATTATATAACTATTATAGCCATTTTTTGTGATTTCCGCAAGGGTTTCCCCGTGTTATCCATAGATTTTGGCAGTTTTCACAACTCTTGAGCCTGTTTAGACGACACACACCCTTGGGCCAGGAACGCCTCCACCTCTCCCGTCACCTGGGCCAGCTGCGCCCGGATAGGCAGGTGCTGGGGGCAGCGGCGCTCACACTGGCCGCACCGGTAGCACTGGTCGGGCCGTTCTTCCCGGTCCATTCCCTCCCAGCTCCGCCGGGCCGCCTGGAGGCTCTGCCCCAAGGCGATTTTATTCCATAGCTGAAACGCGCCGGGGATGTCCACTCCCGCCGGGCAGGGCAGACAGTAGCGGCAGCCGGTACAGCCGTTTTTCAGCCTCCGGCGCAGCCCCTCCCCCACCTCTTCCACGGCAGCCTGTTCCTCCGGCGAAAGGGGCGAAAAGGTACCGAACGTATTCAGGTTGTCCTCCACCTGTTCCATGGCCCCCATGCCGCTGAGCACCACGCCCACATTGGGCAGGCTGGCCACCCAGCGCATCCCCCAGGATGCCAGGGATGCTCTGGGGTTCAACGCCCGAAACGGCCGGGCCGCGTCCTCCGGCAGGTTGGCCAGCAGTCCGCCCTTCACGGGCTCCATCACCAGCACAGGCACACCCCTGGACTGGGCCAGCCGATAGCCCCGCAGCCCCGCCTGAAAGTCCACATCCAGGTAGTTCAGCTGGATCAGGCAGCAGTCCCAGGCCCGGGCGGTGAGGATCTCCTCAAAGGCCTGATAACTGTCGTGGAAGGAAAAACCGAACCGGCGGATCAGTCCCTGTTTTTGGTACTGTTCCATCAGCTCCACCACGCCCAGCTCCACCATCCGGCGCCATACGTCCCGGGTGAGGGTATGGAAGAGGTAGCTGTCAAAATAGTCCACTCCGGCCCGCTCCAGCTGCCGGGCGAAAATCTCCTCCGCCTGTGCCCTGCTTTTGATCTGCCAGCAGGGCAGCTTGGTGGCCAGGCACCAGCTCTCCCTGGGATAGCGGCTCAGGGCCCGTCCCAGCACCGACTCACTTTGTCCCCCCAGGTACGTCCACGCCGTGTCGTAGTAGGTGACCCCGCCCTCCATGGCCCGGTCGATCATCTCCCCTACCGTCTTTTCGCAGACCTTTCCGTCTCCATCCACCGGAAAACGCAGGCCGCCGAAGCCCAGCAGGGACGGCCCTGGTCCTCCTCTGGCCTCCATCCGATATTCCATGTTATCCCTCCCGTTTCTTTGCCGGCTCGCCTCCGGGATTCCGTCCATCCTGAGAGAAAAATGCCTGGATCTCATCCATACGCTCCACGGCCTGCTGATAGCCCTCCGCCCACAGCATCCGCAGCTTCTCCGGATCGTGCTCGATCCGGCCCACCCCATGGAGGGAGTCAGGGGTAAACACCAGGGCCTTTCCCTCCTGTTCCAGGCGGAACAGCTCCTGCCGGGAGGCATTATCCCGCTGGGCCCGCTCCTCCATGGCACGGCAGAAGTTGGGGTACTGCCCATAGGTCCGGCGGATCAAAGGCAGCGCCCGCTCCCGCTTGCGGACAAAGCTCCGGGGTTTTGTCAGGATGACCATGACCCGGTCACAGCCCATATCAAAAGCCCGCTGGTAGGGTACAGACACCGCCACACCGCCGTCCATATAGGGTTTCCCATCCAGTTGATAGATAGGGAACATCAAAGGCAGGGCACAGGTAGCCTGGAGCAGAGTGAACTTGTCATCCCGCCGGGGCACCGGCTTATACTCCGCCTCTCCCGTCTCCAGATTGGTAACCACGGCCTCCACCTCTCCCGGAAAGGCTTCAAATGTGTCGTAATCAAAGGGAACCAGCTCGTTGGGAATCGTCTGGTAGGAGAACTCCAGGCCAAAATAACTGCGGTTATGCCGGTCCACCAGATTATTCATCCCCATGTACCGCCGGTCATTGACGTACCGGGTGACGATCTCCAGATTCCGCCGGGGCTGCCGGGAGACATAACTCACCCCGTAAGCGATACCCGCCGAAACCCCAACTACGTAGTCAGGCATCAGATCCCGTTCCAGCATGGCATCCAGCACACCGGTGGAATAAATGGTTCGCAGGGCGCCGCCCTCCAGCACAAGACCAAGCTTCATGAAAAACGCTCCTCTCCAGGGATTGGTTCTTTTTCCCCATTATACCGCTATTGTATCGGTTTTGCAAATTTTAAAAACCTACCTATTTAGCAGGAATTTCTTGCTCCAAACCATTGACAAGGCCGGAGCGCCTGGAGTATCATCAATAAAAAGCACAAGGAGGCCGCTTTTATGTCAAAGATTGTTCACAGCGTGGAGGAGCTGATTGGCGAAACCCCCCTCCTCTCCCTGGATCGGCTGGCCGCCCGGGAGGGATATGGGGCCCGGGTACTTGCCAAGCTGGAATACCTCAATCCCGCCGGCTCGGTAAAGGATCGTGTGGGCCTGGCGCTGATCCAGGCGGCGGAAGCGGCCGGTAAGCTGGCCCCCGGCGGCACCATCATCGAACCCACCTCCGGCAACACCGGCATTGGCCTTGCCTGCGTAGCCGCTGTCCGGGGCTACCGCCTGATCCTTACCATGCCTGATACCATGAGTGCCGAACGCCGGGCCATGCTGGCCGCTTACGGCGCTGAGCTGGTGCTCACGCCCGGCGCTCAGGGGATGCAGGGGGCGGTGAATAAGGCCAGGGAGCTGGCCGCCCAGATTCCCGGCAGCTTCATCCCCGATCAGTTTGGCAACCCCGCCAACCCTGACGCCCATTACCGCACCACCGGCCCGGAGATCTGGCGGGACACCCAGGGGCAGGTGGACGTACTGGTGGCCTGTGTGGGTACCGGCGGAACCCTGTCCGGCACCGCCCGGTATCTGAAGGAGCAAAATCCTGCCCTGGAAGTGGTGGCCGTGGAGCCCAAAGCCTCTCCCCTGCTGTCCGGCGGCTGCGCCGGCCCCCACGGTATTCAGGGCATCGGCGCAAACTTCATTCCCGACACCCTGGACCGCACCATTTATGACCGGGTGATCCAGGTGGCGGACGAGGACGCCTTTGCCGCCGGAAGAAACATCGTACCCACGGAGGGCATTCTGGTGGGCATCTCCTCCGGCGCAGCTCTGTGGGCCGCCGGCCAGCTGGCCCGCCAGGCTGAATATGCGGGAAAAACCATCGTGGTGATCCTCCCCGATTCCGGAGATCGGTATTTCTCCTCCCCCATGTTTGCGCAAAAGTAACGCAATCCCCCCGGCCTCCGTGGAGGCTGGGGGGATTATTGCTGTCCTCGGCCCTAAACCTCTTGCGCCGCCCTACATACCATGCTATAATGAGGCGCTGCCCATATGCCAAGAGGAAGTGTATGAATTGAATCGGATCACAACATCTCTGGCGGCGCTGTGCGCCGCCCTGATCTTTACCGGCTGCGCGGCATCCCCCGCGCCGGAGACAGACAGCGCCCAAAGCGCGCCGGACTCCTCCCAAACAACGGGGACGACTGTTCAGCAGCCGGAGGATGCCGTGTCCTCCGCCGAGGAACACCCCGACCAGACGAAGGAGGTTGCTCCCGCGCCGGAGAACGGCGCTCAGCTCCCCGCCCCGGAGAGCGGCGGACAGACATCTGCCAGTTCCTCCACCCCGACGGATTCACGACCCCAGACCGCGGAGGCCTTTTTTCAAAACACCCTGTTTGTCGGGGATTCCATTATGGAAGGCATCCGCCAATATGTGATGAGCCAGCGGGAGGAGACCAGTTGTCTGGGAGACGCCAAATTTCTGACCACCACCATCGGCATCTCCCTGGCGGATCTGGTGGGGGATCGGCAGGCCGGCATTTTCTACAGCTATAAAGGCCAGGAAACCGCTCTGGAGGATATTGTGACAGATCTTTGTCCTGACCGGATCTTCCTGCTGCTTGGACTGAACGATCTGTCCGTCATCGAGGAAAATCCCCAGGTATCTCAGGTGGTAGATCGGTACCGGCGTCTGGCGGAAAACCTGACGGCCTGCCTGCCGGAAACCCAGATCGTGATTATCACCAACCCGCCTAAAATTGCCTCCGCCTGGCTGCCTGATTATGCGGTCAACCGCAGCTTCAGCAACCAGCTCATCGACGATTTTTCCGCCTCTCTGATGGAGATGTGCCAGTCGGAGGGCATCGCCTGTATTGACGCCCACACCCTGCTGCAGGATACGTCCGGCGCTCTGCCAGAGGACTATTGCCGGGATGGGTACGTACATTTGAATAACGCGGGCTCTGCCGTGGTGGTGGACGCACTGTACCAGTTTGCCCAGGAGCAGCTGGCCTGATGGAGGGAATACCATGAAAAAGTTTGGAACATTAACGTTTGGCCTCCTGGCGGCACTGGTTCTGGCCGGATGCAGCGGTGGGGCAGAAACCTCCCCTGACCCCCAGGCGGTATTTTCCGCTCTGGAGGAGCAGGTGGCGTTGCCGGAGCTGGTGGATATGACCGATGAGTATCTGGAGATGGGGCTGGGCATTGACCCCAACAGCTGGGACAGCGCGGTGTGCTATCTGCCGGTGGACGGCACCCAACCTGACGAGATCATCATGGTTCGTGCCACAGACAGTGACAAAGCCGACGACATCCGCAGCAAGTTAGAAGATCGCCTGGGTTATAAGGAAAAGTCGGCCCAGCTCTATCTGACGGAAAACATGCCTGTTATTGAAGCCGGCGTAGTCCGCCAGGATGGACTGACCGTCTCCTTGATCGTATCAGAGCAAGCGGAGGAAATCTGCGGCGTGCTGGACTCCATGTCATAATCACCTTACAGGCAAACCCCTCCGGCCCCCTTGTGGGCCGGAGGGGTTGTTGTATAAGGAGGCCGCGCTCTTTTCGTGCGTCCCTCATCTGTCTTCATAGATACAGTGAACGCCCCGATGGGCCATCATCCCACCCAAGCACTCCTTGTTGCAGCGGACGCAGCGGTGGATTTCCTCCACCCGGCTGGAAAAGACCTTATTGGGCCAGTCCGGATCGGCAATCAGCTGGCGGCTCATGGCGGCGCAGTCCATTCGGTGGGCCTTCAGCTGCTCCTCCACGAAGGCCGGATCCGTCAGTCCGCCCACCCCGCAGATGGGCAGGTTCGTCAGCTGCCGCACCTGGTCACAGAAGGTCAAAAAGCAGCCCTCCGTCCCGAATTGGGGGTGATTTTTCGGAGGAATGGTGTCACACAGATCACCATGATTGGCCAGCGTCACATGGAAGCTGGTCACGCCCGCCTCCTCCAGAAGAAGAACAAAGATGGGCAGCTCCGACTCCAGCACCCCGGCGTTCCCATAGTGGGGCTCCTCCTGCCGCACGGCCAGCTTATAATCAATGGGCAGTTGGGGCAGGCGGCGTCGGATGGCGGACACCGCCTCCACGGCGAACCTGGCCCGATTGGCCGGGCTGCCGCCGTAACGGTCGGTACGGTGGTTGAACAGGGCGGAGCTGAAGCTGCCGCACATCCGATCCCCATGCACCTGAACCATGTCGAAGCCAACCTCCACTGCCAGCTGAGCCGCCCGGCCAAAGGCATCGGTGATTTGCGCCACCTTCTTTTCCGGCAAGCCGGTAATGTAGGGCCCCACCTGCTGGTTCAGCAGCGGGCGAAGCTCCTCCATAGAAATCCGTTTGGTCAGCACCCCGGGAACATATTTCAGCATGGCCTTTAAATCCGAGTCGGACTGGTGCAGCTGGGCACAGAGCAGACACCCCTCCCGGTGAACCGCGTCGGCCACCGCCCTATAAAAAGCCATGCCCTTTTTGCTGTACAGAGAGGGGCCGAATCCGCGAGGAAGCACCGGGACGTCACCTATGATAATCATGGCGCATCCCCCGGCAGCGATCCGCCTCATCCGTTCCACAAAGGCTTCCTGGGTAAGACCCATGGTGGTAGGAGCAAAAATAATCCGGTTTTTCAGGTGCAGACCCCCGTAATTCAGGGGACTGTTTATGGTTTCATGCATGGGGAATTCTCTTCTTTCCAGGATACTTTGGCCAAGAGGGCAAACAACTGCTTCTGTTCCTCCTCATTCAGGGTAGCCAGCGCCTGCTGATCCCAGTCAAAAAAGACCTGGTGGCTGACCTGAAAGGCCTCCTGCCCCTCGGGGCTTAAATCCAGGTGGTAGGATCGGCCGGACTTTTCCCGGGTGAGGAACCCATCCTCCACCAACCGGGTAATGCAGCGCTGGGAGTAGCCCCAGTCCAGGCCCAGAGCTTCCGTCAGCTCCGCCTGGGTACAGCCGGGGTGCTTACCCACATAGAGCACCGGAAACAGAGATCCGAAATTCAATCCAAGCTGCTGAAGCCGCCGAGAGGTATAGGCGGTAAAGCCGCGGTGAAACACGGTGGCGTAATAGGCCAGGGTTTGGAACATGAAACGGTCAACTCCTTTTCTTGACTTAGTCAAGTATACAGGATCCATTCGCAGAAGTCAAGATTCTTGTTTCTCCCTTCCCATGGAGCAAGCCTGGGGACTATCCCCTGCCGTGAAGTCGGGGAAAAAGCAATCCCCCGGGACGATGAATCGTCCCGGGGGATTTTGCCGCAAAGCGGCATGGCCGAAGCCATGCCGCTTTGAATCTGATTGGGTTTCAGAGAGAGGGGCGGATTACTCCTGCTCCTCGGCCTCCTCCTCGCCGCCCTCTTCCAGCAGAGCGCGGATGGACAGGGAGACCTTCTTGTTCTCCATGTCGATGTCGGTGATCTTCACGTCCACCTTATCGCCCTCGGCCAGCACGTCGCCGGGCTTCTCGATGCGGTGATCGGCGATCTGGGAGATGTGGATCAGGCCGTCCACGCCGGGAACGATCTCAGCAAAAGCGCCGAAGGTCATCAGCTTGACAACGCGGACGTTGGCCACGTCGCCCACCTGATAGGTGCTGGTGAACACAGCCCAGGGATCCTGGCTGTGATCCTTCATGCCCAGGGAGATCTTCTTCTTCTCCTTGTCGGCGGCGATCACATACACGTCCACGGTGTCGCCCACCTTCACCACCTCGGAGGGGTGCTTGATGCGGCTCCAGGACAGCTCGGAGATATGGACCATGCCGTCCACCCCGCCGATGTCCACGAAGGCGCCGTAGGAGGTGAGGGACTTGACGGTACCGGTGTAGTGCTTGCCCACCTCGATCTCAGCCCATACCTTCTGGGCGGCGGCGGCCCGCTCGGCCCGCTGCACGCGGCTGATGGAACCCACTACGCGGTGACGGGCGCGGTTGACCTCGGTGATGATGAGGCGGACGTGCTGCTTGACCAGGGTGTTCATGGGAGTCTCCCGGGGCAGGCCGGTCTGGGAGGCGGGGACGAACACCCGCACGCCCTTGACGGAGACCACAACGCCGCCCTTGTTGTCCTCGGTGACGACACCCTCCATGACGGTCTCGTTCTCCTTGGCCTGCTCGATCTCCTCCCAGTGCTTGACAGCGTCCAGGCGCTTCTTGGACAGCTTCACCAGGCAGTCCCGGTCGCTGACCAGCATGACGTAGGTCTCGATCTCGTCGCCCACCTTCACGATGTCCTCGGGCTTGACGGTGGGGTCGTCGCTCAGTTCGGACAGGGGGATATAGCCGGGATACTTGATGCCCAGCTCCACCTGAACTTCTGTCGGTGTGATGTCGACAACGGTTCCAGTTACCTTATCCCCCGTATTTAAAGTTTTGATCGACTCCTCCAGCAGTTCCGCAAAGG
>CALXDY010000079.1 GCA_944387225.1 uncultured Oscillospiraceae bacterium
GGGATAGGTGCGGGTCAGACCCGTGACGGCACAGACCCCTCCGGCGGGCACCTGGTCGGCAGGCTGGAACTGGGCGCCGGAGTAAATGCGCAGCTGGTCAGCCTTCTCCGTCCACACCTGCTCCGGCGGGAGGGGGCTGGCCGCCCTCTGGTTGGTCAGGGGAGCTTTTACCTTCAAACGGCCGCCGGTCACCTTTAAATAGGTCAGCCGGTTGCCCTGGCTGTCCCGGGCGATTTTAAATACCTTGGCGCCGAACTCCTTGGGATAGGGGGGAGGGACGGCGTACCGGCCCAGGCCGGAGAGAAAGTCGTCCACGCCCTCCAGCTTCAGGGCCGAGCCGAACCAACAGGGAAACAGCTTCCGGTGGCGGATCAGGGAAATCACCTGCTCCCGGGGCAGCTCCCCCGTCTCCAGGTAGGATTCCATGACGCCCTCATCGCACAGAGCGGCGTTTTCCTCCCAGTCGGGGGCGGAGAAATTGACGCAGCCGGGGTGGAGGCGGGCGGACAGCTGCTCCAGCAGCTCCTCCGGCCGGGTGTCGGGAAGATCCATTTTGTTGACGAACAGGAAGGTGGGGATCTGGTACCGCTCCAGCAGACGCCACAGGGTCATGGTATGGCCCTGCACTCCGTCGGCGCCGCTGATGACCAGAATGGCGTAGTCCAGCACCTGGAGCGTGCGCTCCATCTCACTGGAGAAGTCCACGTGGCCCGGCGTGTCCAGCAGGGTGACGGTCATGCCCTCCAGGGGAAAGACGGCCTGCTTGGAGAAGATGGTGATGCCCCGCTCCCGCTCCTGGTCGTCGGTGTCCAGAAAGGCGTCCCGGTGATCCACCCGGCCCAGCTTCCGCAGCTTGCCGCTGCGGTACAGCAGGCCCTCAGACAGGGTGGTCTTGCCCGCGTCCACGTGGGCAAGAATGCCCACAACCAGATTTGTTTCCTCCATGCCTTCACCGCCGATCCTTGTAATCTCGTCACAGTTCTGACCATTCTACCACGAATTCAGCCGGGAATCAACCGGGAACCCTGCCGCCATTGTGCTTTTTTCTCTCCTGTGGTACAATGGGCAAAAACAACCCGTCCCCAGGACGGGGACGGGAGGAAGCTATGCAGCAGGATCGAATTGTGGTGCTGGATCTGGGCAGTGAGGAAAATCCCCGCCTGCTCCGGGAGCTGGAGGAGCTGGGGGTGGCCTGCGAGCTGATGGACCGGCAGGTCACGCTGGCGGATATCCTGGCCCGGCCGGGGGTGAAGGGGATTATCCTCAACGGCGGACCCCGGGGCCGGATGGAGGAGGAAGAATGGTCGGTGGAGCTGGAGATCTATAATTGCCAGCTGCCTGTGCTGATGGTGGATCACAAAGGGGACGACCCCTGGCCGGAGGATGAGGAGATCAGGCGGATGGTGCTGGGCGCCTTTGTGGGCGGACTCTGCGGCTGCTCGCTTTCTTGAAAGAAAGCAGGCACCGTACTTTCTTGAAAGAAAGTAGGCAAAGAACTTTTGCGGAAAGCTGCGCTTTCCTTCGCTCCGCCCAGGGTCAGGAACGGCTTCCGCAATCCAGCACGAAAGAAAACTCCCGCACAAAGGCTCTTGTCTTTTGAGCGGAATCTACTGCCCCCTATAAAAGGTGATTCGACCTCCTACGGGGGACCGGGGGGAGAGCGGGGATATGGACCTTGGACGGGCTGGCACAGCACGGACATGTCTATCTGCTCCCCGCGGACCCCCGGCACGTTTTTGGTTCCTTTTGTCGTGTAACAAAAGGAACCCGCCCGCAGGCGGAACCTACTTTCTTGTAAGAAAGCTTAGCAAAGAACTTTCTGCGAAACTACGTTTCGCCTCGCTCCGCCTGGAGAGAAAAACAAATTCCAAAACACAACACGAAAGAAAATTTTAAAACACCCACGGGGAAGGACATGGTTTTCCTTCTCCGAGGGTGTTTTTTGATGTCTCAAGTAGACTGCACCATCTTTCGTGCTGCACTTGGGAACAAAATGAGATTTCGTGCGGCGAGGAGGAAAGCGACAGCTTTCCGCGAACGTTCTTTGCTTACTTTCTTTCAAGAAAGTAAGGTGCGTTTCAGGGAGAGAATGCGCAGCACAGACTGATTGATCTGCTCCTCGCTGATCACGCCCTGCTTCACAGCCTCGATCACCGCAGGGATCTGGGTCTCAAAGTCGGTGCAGCACAGCATGTCGTTGCCCGCCAGGACAGCCAGTACCGCCGCCTGGGAATCTCCGGTAAAATCCCGGATCCCATCCATCGCCAGGTCGTCGGTGATGATGACCCCATCAAACCCCAGCTCGTCCCGGAGAATCTCGTGCACTCTGGGGGAGAGGGAGGCGGGATAGTCCCCATCCATGCATGCCACCACGTTGTGGGACACCAGCACCATGTTGGCTCCGGCGTCAATTCCCGCCTGGAAGGGGAGAAAGTCAGAGTTCTGGAAGGTCTCGTAGGGACGCTGGTCGTAGGCGATACCGGTGTGGGTGTCCTCGTTGCTGCCATAGCCTGGGAAATGCTTGAGCACGCAGCCCATTCCCTGGCCGGTCATGACCTCCACTACCGTTTTCACATACTTCGCTGTCTGCTGGGCGTCCTGTCCGAAGTTCCGCTGGTAAATGAAGTCGTCGGGATCCTGGGACACGTCGCACACCGGAGCAAAATTCAGGTTGATTCCCAGACTGGACAGCAGCTGACATTTTTCCAGTGTGTCGCTGCGGATCAGGTCAAAACCGCCCTCAGCGTACAGATCCTGGGGCGACCAGAACGGCACCGCCCGCAGATGTGTGTTGAGACTGACCCGGTTGACGGTGCCGCCCTCCTCGTCCACACCGATGAGCAGGGGGAGCTCCACGCTGTCCTGATAGCTCTGGATGGTATCAATCACCTGGGTCTTGGTCTTTCCGGTAAAATCCCGGCCGAACAGGATATAGCCGCCCAGGTGATATTCCGCCGCCAGCTGAGCGGCGTTCTCCTTGGGACAGCGGGCGATGAACATCTGCCCCACCTTTTCCTCCAGGGTCATGTCCCGGAGGATGGCCTCCTGCTCTGTCAGATCGAAGGAGGGGGACGGATGGGAAGAGTCGGCGGGGTCAGTCTCTTCCGGTTCTTCTGCCTCAGGGGGAAGTTCTTCCTGAGAGGTAGAACCATCCACAGGGAGAAAGGCGGAGGCAGTTTCACTGGAAGAAACCGTGGATTGGGAAGAGACGGCGGGTGATGGAGCTGCCTCCACCAGGGGCCTGATGACAAAGAAAACCGCCGCTCCGGCCATCAACAGGAGAAGGGCCGCAAGAATCCATGCAAAAGCTCGTTTGCCGTTCATATCGTTGAAAACCTCCCGGGTACCGATGTGGGATCAAAAGCAGGCGGGACAGACTTTTACAAGATCAAGTCGCAGCCAGCGGCAATTTCCAGTGTCTGAAAGTATCGCTCCTCCAGGGGGATCCACCGCTGGAGAAATACCTCCAGTCCCTCCGGACCGCACCGCTGCAGCAGCCGCGTCTCCCGCACCGGCCAGGGTGCGTCCACGTAGCAGGTCAGGGCGTAATAGGGGCGCAGCGCTGGTTCCAGGGCGTACACCCCCTCCACCACCGCTAGCGGGGCGGGGGAGATGGAGACGGGGGGCATCAGGGTATTTGCATGGCAGGAATAGGGGCGGTAGGTGACCGTCTCCCCCCGGGAAAGGGGCTGCAGCACCTCATGTAGGAATCGTTCCCAGTCCACATTACCTCCCGGCTGTGCCAGACGCTCCGGGGTTTTCCGCTCCAGAGGGAGGAAAAAGTCATCCATGTGAAACAGGGGACAGGCCAGAGTATCCGCCAACCTGGCCCCCAGGGTAGACTTCCCAGCAGCGCAGGGCCCGTCCAGGGCGACAATGACTGGATGGGTGGAGGTGGGCAGCCGCCGGAGGGCGGACAGCACAATGTCCAGACGCTCCATGGGTTACAGCGTCTCCCCGGCCAGAGAGCGGATGGCGGATACCAGGGCGGGGACAGCCACCAGCTGAAGGATGATGCCGGGGATGGCGGAGGTCACCGCACCAGCCCAAAAGACGGACAGGGGGAAGGCGGCGCCCATCCCGGTGTAGAGCACCCAGCTCACCAACCCCCATACCACCCGGCCGCCCACCATGGCCCCCACCAGGGACAGGTAGGTGCCCCAGATGGTTTTGGGCAGACGGCGGGACAGCAGGCCGGAGATCAGGCCGTAGGCCGCCAGTTCGAAAGCCATGGCCAAAGCGTTGGGATACAGCTTGGGCATTCCAATGAAAAAGGAACGGGACAGAGGGGCCAGGAAGCCCACCACCGCCCCCCAAGGGCCGCCGCAGAGAAAGCCGCACAGCAGCACCGGCAGATGCATGGGCAGCAGCATATTTCCGACCTGAGGGATGTTCCCGGTAAAAAAGGGTAGTACATAGGCCAGGGCCAGCAGCATGGCGGACAGGGCCAGGCGGCGGGTACCGGCAAGGGCTTTCGTTTCCATAACAGTCTCCTTTTCCTGCGAAAAAATCGGGGAGCGGCATCCTGGCAAGGGCCGCTCCCCGTATGATGGTTGGGCGATCCCGGGGACGCTTCCGCGTCCGCGGGAGTCGGGTAAATTGTAGCAGGAAAGATGTGGACTGTCAATCCTGGCCCGGCTCAGCCCCGGTAAATGGGGCCGCCGCAGTAGAAGAACAGCACCAGCAGAACCGTCAGCACCAGGGAAAGCCGGTGATAGAGCTTCCCCCGATCCCGCCAGGCGGTCACCCGCTTGACCCGGATGGCAGCGTCGCACTCCCCGAAGGAGGTGACGCCGCCCCATAGGTGCTGTCCGGAGGCCAGCTCCACCAGAGTCCGGGCGTATTCCCGCCGCCCCTGGCCATCCAGCTTCTCAATCACCGCCTCGTCGCAGGCCAGCTCCATGTCCCGTATGTGCAGACGGAAGGCAAGCCACAGGATGGGGTTCCACCAATAGGCCGCCAGGGCGAACAGAAGGTAGGAGCGGTAATAAAGATGGTTGAGCTCGATATGAGCCAGCTCGTGGCGGAGTACCAGGCGCATCCGCTCCCGGGGCAGTTCCTCCTGAAGGCAGATCACATGGCCGGCATCCCCGAAGTGACGGTCGCTGCCGGAACGGACAAAGCTGGTGGGCAGATTCCTGCACAGCCGCACCACTACGCCGGGGTAATCCACTCCGTACTGCCTCATCTCCTCATCGGTCATCTTTCGGCCTGCCCGGCCAATGCTCCGCAAGCGCCGCTCCTGGAGGATGCGGACGATCACAATAACTGCCAGCACCCCTGTCCAGACGATGCCTGCCCAGGCCAGGAGGGTCTCGTTGAAGGAAATGGGAAACTCCCCCACCAAAGGAAGTACCAGAGTACCTGCCTCCCTATCCATCCCCGGAATGGGGAGGTACATGGGCCGGCTTTCCCCCAGAAGGGGCTGGATACGGGGGAGAATCAAAGTGCGGAAGGATACAGGGATGGGAATCCGCGCTCCCCAGTAGCTGGCGATGTAGATGAAAAAGCAGATCCCCCAGCCAATGCCCCAGAGGGTGACCTGGTGCTTGGGCCGCAGCAGCCGCCTGGTAACCGGCCGCAGGAGGATTAGAGCGGCGAAGAAAAAGCCGAAGTACAGTCCATAATTCAGAACATTGGTGGCAACGACAGCAAAGTTGTGCATCATGGCTTATTCCTCCCCCATGGTTTGGTCGATCAGGTCTTTCAGCGCCTGGGCCTCCTCCCTGGTCAGCTTTCGCCCGCCCAGAAAGGCGGTGAGGAAGGGGGACAAACCACCCGCCAGCTTTTCCAGCTGGGCGCCTTCCGTCCGCACCGCCTCCGCCCGGGTGAGCAGGGGGGTGACCAGAGTGTTCTCATGCTCCACCGCCCCTTTGGCCTTCAGCTTCCGCAGAACCGTATAGGTGGTGGACTTGCTCCACCCCAGCTGCTCCCGGCACAGCTCCACCAGGCGGGTGGAACTCACCGGCCCGCTGTCCCACAGCACCTGCATCAGGCGGTATTCCCCTTCAAACAGCTTTTCCATGTGATACACCTCCTTGGTTTATTGCTATAAACCTTTTTCTAAGCTGAGTTTATCACAGTAAACCTGTCCTGTCAAGAAAAATCCCCCAGGTTTTACCCTGGGGGATTGGATGGGACGGATTACTTCCGCTTGGCCCGGTTGATGGCGGAGAGAATGGCGCGGAGGGGAGCCAGGTTGATGTTGTGGGACAGGCCCACGCCCCAATACTCCTTGCCGTCCCGCTGATCTTTCAGCAGGATATAGGCCACGCCCTGGGAGTCGGAGCCGTTGGTAATGGCGTGGGAGGCGTAGTCCAGGAAGGAGAAGCGGGCCATCTTTTCGTCCTTGATGGCGTTGAAGAAGGCGTCGATGGGGCCGTTGCCCTCGCCGGAGACCTTGAAGATGGTGTCCGTGTGCTGGAGGGTGCCCCAGAAGGTGACGTGGGAGTGGCCCTCGCTGTCCACACTCTCCTGGAAGGCGTGCTTGAGCAGCTTGTAGGGCTCCTTGGCCTCGATGTACTCCTGGTGGAACAGCTCGTTGATCCGCTCGGGAGAGACCTCCTTACCTACCCGGTCGGTCTCTACCTGGACGATGTGGCCGAACTCGGGGTGCATGGCCTTGGGCAGATCAAAGCCGAAGTTGTGCTCCATGATGTAGGCGGCGCCGCCCTTGCCGGACTGGGAGTTGATACGGATGATGGGTTCGTACTCCCGGCCCACATCGGCGGGGTCGATGGGCAGGTAGGGGATCTCCCAGTAGTCGGAGTCGGACTCCTTCATATACTGGCTGCCCTTGTTGATGGCGTCCTGATGGCTGCCGGAGAAGGCGGTGAACACCAGCTTGCCGGCATAGGGCTGCCGGTCGCCCACGGGCATCTTGGTGCACCGCTCGTACATCTCCTTGATCTTGTTGATGTTGGAGAAGTCCAGCTCCGGATCCACGCCCTGGGTCCACATGTTCATGGCCAGGGTGACGATGTCCACGTTGCCGGTGCGCTCGCCGTTGCCGAAGAGGGTGGCCTCCACCCGGTCGGCGCCGGCCAGCAGGCCCATCTCGGCGGTGGCTACGCCGCAGCCCCGGTCATTGTGGGGGTGGAGGGAGATGATGGCGCTGTCCCGGCCGGGAATTTTCTTGCAGAAGTACTCCAGCATATCCGCGAACTGGTTGGGCATGCAGTTTTCCACCGTGGTGGGCAGGTTCAGGATCACCTTGTTGTCCGGGGTGGCGTGGAGGTGCTCCAGCACCGCCTGGCAGATCTCCACGGCGTAGTCCATCTCCGTGCCCATAAAGGACTCGGGGGAGTACTCAAAGCGCAGGTTCATCCCCTCCTCGATCAGGGGCTGGGACATCTCGTAGATCAGGTCGGCGGCGTCGGTGGCGATTTTGGTGATGCCGTCGGTATCCATATGGAAGACCACCTTCCGCTGGAGGGTGGAGGTGGAGTTGTAGAAGTGGAGAATGACGTTCTTGGCGCCCTTGATGGCCTCGAAGGTCTTTTTAATCAGATGCTCCCGGGCCTGAACCAGCACCTGAATGGTCACGTCGTCGGGAATGTGGCCGCCCTCAATCAGCTCCCGGCAGATCTCGTACTCCGTCTCGCTGGCGGAGGGGAAGCCGATCTCGATCTCCTTGATGCCAATATCTACCAGAGTATGGAAATACTCCAGCTTTTCCTGGAGGTTCATGGGATCCACCAGGGCCTGGTTGCCGTCCCGCAGATCCACCGAGCACCACACCGGGGCCTTGGTGATGACCTTGTCCGGCCAGGTGCGCCCCACGATCTTCTGGGGCTGGAAGGGGATGTACTTCTTAAATCCGGGTTTCATAGCAGTTCCTCCTCAAAGTTGTCGGGGTATGAAAAAACCCCCGACTTTTTCAAGTCAGGGGCGTGGAGTTCCTTCACGCGGTACCACCCTGGTTCGACCGCCGGTTGCCCAGGCGATCCTCACAGCCTCAAACAAGGCCACGACCGGTAACGGGGTCAGCCGATCCGCCCTACTGCACCGTTCAGGCGAACTGCTCGGGGGCCAGTCATTCACAGACCGTCCGCACACCGGCTTGCACCCACCGCCGGCTCTCTGAGAGGGACATGGCTGTCTTTTTCCCCTTCCGCGCATTTCTACTACGGCGATTATACAAGAAAGGCTCCCGGCCTGTCAAGGGGAAAATTGATGGGGTATATCCCGGTATGGGGCGGAATACAGTGGGGTATCATCGGGAAAAGGGGGGAGGGCTGGTGGATACCCAGGTGGCTCTGGAGGGGGGCGGATGGCTGAGAGCGGAGCGGCGAGGAATGCAGGTTCGGCTGCGTGCCGAGCTGAAACGAGAGCCGGGACAGCAGTATGCCCTTTGGATCTGTGGTGGGGGAGGAAAGCTGTGTCTGGGGACACTGTGTCCGGACGGGGAGGGCCTTGTTTTGGGCAAAACCGTACCGATGGCCCGGCTGGAGGAGGCCGGGTGCTGGCCTGTCACAGGGGGATGGACGGAGGGAGAGAACAGGGGGTCTGGAGAGACTGGGCGGACGGCCTGGCGGCGGGCATGCAACCCGAGAAGTCTCTGCCCGGATCCCGCCCTGGAGCTGGCGTGGCGGGAACCGGCGGAATGGCGGTGCCGCCGGGGCGGGGCGGGGGCCGTCCTCCTGTCCGTCCCCTTCTCCACCGCCCGTCCCGTCCCTCTGACGCCCTTATTCTGTCTGGCCCGGGTGGAGGAGGTGGAGGGCAGGCTGCGCCTGGTATGGGCCTTTCGGGAGGGACATCCTCTCGTCCCGGATAAAAACGGGGAAATCCATTGAAAAAAAACGGGGCATCCCGTATAATCAGGGTACCATAACAAAAGTGAGGCAGAAGCATGTACCGGATTGATATCATGACACTGTTTCCCGACGTGGTGGGAGATATGCTGTGCGAATCCATCCTGGGCCGGGCCCAGGAGCGGGGTTATGTCCGCATTGAATGCCACCAGATCCGGGATTATACCCTGAACAAGCAGAAGCAGGTGGATGACTACCCCTACGGCGGCGGCCGGGGGGCAGTGATGCAGGCCGACCCCCTGTACCAGTGCTGGAGGCACATCTGCGATGAGGCAGGGGAGCGGATCCATACCATTTATATGTCCCCGGCGGGAAAGACCTTCTGCCAGGCCGACGCCAAACGGCTGAAAGCGGATTACGACCGGCTGATCCTGGTTTGCGGCCACTATGAGGGGGTGGATCAGCGGTTTATCGACGAGTGCGTGGACGAGGAAATTTCCATCGGGGACTTTGTGATGACCGGAGGGGAGATTCCCGCCATGGCGGTGGCCGACGCGGTGTGCCGTCTGGTGCCCGGCGTGCTGTCCGACCCCTCTTGCTATGAAAATGAGAGCCACTGGAACGGGATGCTGGAGGCTCCCCAGTATTCCCGGCCGGAGATATGGCACGACCGGGCGGTGCCCCCCATCCTCCTGTCCGGCCACCATGCCAATGTGGAGCGGTGGCGCCGGAAGCAGGGGATCCTGCGGACCTACCAGCGCCGCCCCGACCTGTTTGCCAAGCTGGATCTGACCTCCAAGGAGGACAAGAAAATTCTGGCTGAACTGGAAAAAGAGCTGGGCCACCCCCTGGATGTAAGCCAATCTTAACGAACTCTTTACAAGCGGTGGAGTTTGTGATAAGGTAAAGAAAATATCGTTTTAAATATGACGTCTGGAGATGAACCATATGAGCTATAAAATCATTGTGGACAGCTGCTGCGACCTGACCAAGCAAACGCTCAAGGATCCCTGCTTTGTAAAAGTTCCGCTCACCATTCGCTCCAACGGAAGCACCTTTGTGGACGACGATACCTTTGACCAGGCCGATCTGCTCTGGTCTATGAAGCAGAGCGAGGATGCCCCCTCCACTGCCTGTCCCTCGCCCCAGGACTATCTGGACGCCTATCAGTGCGGTGTGGACGACGTGTATGTGGTTACCCTGTCGGCACTGCTCAGCGGCTCCCATAACAGCGCCGAGCAGGCCCGGGTGCTGTTGGAGGAGGAAGCGCCTGAGGTAAATGTCCATGTGTTCAACTCCTGCTCCGCGTCCTCCGGCGAGGTGCTTACCGCGCTGAAGATCCGGGAGCTGGCAGAGCAGGGGCTGCCGTTCAAGCACGTGGTGCGGGAAGTGGAGCAGTATATCTATGAAATGAATACTATGTTTGTGCTGGAGAGCCTGGAAAATCTGCGTAAAAATGGCCGGCTGACCAAGCTGCAGGCTGTGGTCACCGGCGCGCTGAAAATCAAGCTGTTTATGGGCGCGACCCCTGAGGGGGAGATCTGTAAGCTGGGGCAGGCGCTGACCATGAAGCAGGCGCTGCACAAGCTGGTGGATAAAATTGCCTCCGATCCCGGCCATAAGGGCCGTACCATCGCCATTACCCACTGTAACTGCCTGGATCGGGCGTTCCAGGTGAAGCAGCAGATTGAGGCCAAGTGCCAGGCAGGGGAGATCCTGATTCTGGAGGCCGGCGGCATTACCACGGTTTACGCCAATGACGGCGGTATCGTGGTGGCCTACTGAGGAGGGGATTACCGTGGCGCTGACCAGAGAACAGGCCTGGAGCCTGGTGCGGCAGTATAATCAGGAGCCCTTCCATCTCCGCCACGCCATTACGGTGGAGCGGGTGATGGGGTATTTTGCCCGGGAGCTGGGCTACGGGGAGCAGGAGTCCTTCTGGTCCAATGTAGGTCTGCTCCACGATGTGGATTTTGAGCGCTGGCCGGAGGAGCACTGCGTCAAGGCCCGGGAGCTGCTGGAGCAGGCCGGGGCGGACGAGGCTACCATCCGCGCCGTGATCAGTCACGGCTGGGGGGATCATGTGGACGTGAAGCCGGAACACGAGATGGAGCGTGTACTCTTCGCCGTGGACGAGCTTACCGGTCTGATCGGGGCCGCCGCCCTGATGCGGCCCTCCCGCAGCGTGGCGGATATGGAGCTGAAATCCCTGAAAAAGAAGTTCAAGGACAAAAAGTTTGCCGCTGGGTGTTCCCGACCCGTCATTGAGCAGGGAGCCCAGCTGTTGGGCTGGGAGCTGGACGAGCTGCTGTCCAGGACGCTGGCCGCCATGCAGGCGGAAGAGTCTGCCATCGAATCTCAGGTTGCTGCACTGGATATGTAAAGGGATGCAGCATTACAGCCAGTCGTCAATTACATCCCGCAGACTAGCGGGGGATACCAGGTTGTCCACCAGCAGCGTGATCAGCTCGTCGATGCGGGTTGCGCTGGTGGTGATACCGGGAACGCATGCGGTGTCGCCGCCCTCTTCCCGGATACATACGCCATAGTTTTCCAGGGCGATGGCTGGGCCCTCCACCAGGTCGATGGTGAGATAATAGTGAAACATGCGGGGTCGGCCCAGGGGATCTGAGCCGGTTCTGGACGTGAGTTTTAACTCCGTCGTCATCTTCCATTCTCCTCTCCGTAACACAGATTTCCCAGCGGGAGGGGCCGGACCCGGCTCCTCCCGTCGTTCACTGTCAGGCATTATTATACGGATCATGTGTGGAAAGGGAAAGAAAAACCGCTCGGCTGTTTCCGACCAGCTTCGACAGATTTGGATGGAGAAATCGGTCAAAGCGTGTCAGAGTGTGGGGAAGCGTGCAGAAGTGTGTCCAAAGAGCACGTAAACTTTTGTGGATAAAGCTGTGGAAAAAATGTGGAAACAGAAGGAAAACGCTGTGGGAAAGCCGGGGGAAACGGGCACTCACAGCATTTTAATTTACTTTTTGTGGAAAGATTTGGGGAAAGAAAGAGAAAATGGTAGAAATTACCTATTATTTGGAAAGAAGGATAAAATGAGAGGACTGCCCCACCGGAAGGATTGCTGGTTGGAAATTGGAAGTTAAGAATGGAACTGCAACGGGATTTATAAAAAAGTGGGCCGATGGAAACATCGGCCCACAGGCAATTTCTCTTTCGTGCTGAATGGCGGAACCAAATCCCGATCTTCAGGCGGCGGGAAAGAAAGCGTTCGCTTTCCGCGAAAGTTCTTTGCCTACTTTCTTTCAAGAAAGTAGGTTCCGCCTGCGGGCGGGTTCCTTTTGTTACACGACAAAAGGAACCAAAAACGTGCCGGGGGTCCGCGGGGAGCAGATGGACTGTGCCGTTGGCCCAGGTCCATATCCCCGCTCTACCCCCGGTCCCCCATAGAAGGTCGAATGACCTGGGTAGGAGGGCAGTAGACAACACCCAAAAGACAAGAGGCTTTGTGTGGGGGCTTTTGTAAGTCGGGTATATTCTCTTTCGTGCTGAATGGCGGAATCGAATCCCAATTCTTAGGCGGCGGGAAAGAAAGCGTTCGCTTTCCGCGAAAGTTCTTTGCTTCCTTTCTTACAAGAAAGGAAGTCATGGAAGGACGCGGAGGGACTTGACCAGGGACTGGTCAGGTGTGACCCAGGCGGTTTCGTAGGTGGTGTAGGTGACCATACCGGGCCGTGCGCCGTTGGGCTTCTTCACATACCGGACGGGGGTGTAATCCACCGGTACCTTGCTGCTGTCCCGGGCCTGAGAGAACCAGGCGGCCAGACAGGCGGCTTCATTCAGGCTGGCAAGGTCAGGTTCCTTTCCCTCCGTCCAAAGGATCACGTGGGAGCCATGGATTTTCTGGGTATGGAACCAGATGTCACTTTTGTAGGCCAGCTTACAGGTCAGCATGTCGTTCTGGGTGTTGTTCTTACCCACGGAAATCCGCATTCCGGTGGAGGAGCGGAACTCCATGGGCTTGGAGGAAACCCGCTTTTCCCGGCCCTTGGCCTTGGCCGGACGACGAAGATAACCGGTGTCAGTGAGCTCCTGACGGATCTCCATCAAATCCTTTTCGCCCTCGGCCATGGGGATGGACTCCAGTACGCTGTTGAGATAGTCCAACTCCCGGCGTCCCTTCTCCAGCTGCTGGGTGAGCATTTCCTCGGCGGTTTTGGCTTTGTTGTAATCCTTATAATACTTGGCGGCGTTTTGCTGAGGGGTGAGGAGGGGATTGAGGGGAATGGTGACCTCACCGCCCTCCGGGTCGTAAAAATCCTGGGTGGTCAGGGCCGTCATTCCACGGGACATCTGATAGAAATTGGAGGTGAGAATATCCCCCAACTGACGCAGCCGCTCCCGGTCCCGGGTGGCGGCCAGCTCCACCTCCTGATGGGCGATCTTCCGGGCGGTGCGATCCCGGGCGGTGGTCACTGACCGGATGAGATCCCGACCCCGCTGCTTCACCCGCTCCAGGTGCTCCCGCTGCTCATAGAAGGCGTCCAACAGCTGAGAGAAGGTGGGATAAGAGACCAGAGTCATAGCGTTTCCATACTGTGTCACCGGAAAGAATGTGAAGTCAGATGGCTTGCCATCCTTTGATAACAAATATGGGGTAAAGTGATTCTCTTTGACGGAATTCAGCAGCCCTTCCAGTTCATCCAGCAGCCTGGCGCGGCCCTCCGGCCCCATCTGGTGGAGGCGGGCGTCGGTGCTGCCTCCGGCCCGGCAGGCCAGCTCCCGGCACACCAAGGGGGAAAGACCACCGAAGGTGTCCAGCAGCCAGCGGTCGGCCTGGGTCTCCTCAGGAGCCTGGGCCAGCAGCGATTCCAGCGCCGCACGATCCAGGGCAGTGGGATCCTGCTTGTCCTGGGCGGGGGGCAGCCGGTAAAACATGCCGGGGAGGAGACTGCGTCCGCTCCCTCCGGTCACATCCAGCCCGCCGTCCACACGACGCAGGCAGTCCATGATCCGGCCGTCGCCGTCC
>CALXDY010000080.1 GCA_944387225.1 uncultured Oscillospiraceae bacterium
CCCTTTTGGATGGACGGCGCAGCCTGTTTCCCATTACCAGTTTTGTGCCAGAAAGATCAGCAGATTCTGAAGAAATCGCGGCACACCGGAAGCGGCCGACCGGATGGCGGCGGCCATGGCCTCCGGATCGGAGCCCGGGCCGAAGGTCAGGATCCCCTGAACCTCACGGCCGATGGCCAGCGGGGCGTGGGCGGAGCCGCCGATGGCGATTTCCGAGGCGACTGCTCCCCCTCCGGCGGCGTACACCCCGAAGGCACCGCCGCCCATGGCAAATAATCCAACCGCGCAGCCCCCGAAAGCCAGCAGACCGATGGCGCAGCCACCGATAGCCAGACCGCCCACGGCCAAACCGGCGAGAGAAAATAACAGACCCAGGGACAGCCCCCCCACACTGAACACACCCAGAGAAAAGCCGCCCAGGGAGAAGATTCCCACGGCATAGTTGCCGATGGCGATGACGCCCCTGGCCACCCCCACGCCCCGGTCTCCCAGCCGGATGTGGATCAGGGGAAGTCCGAAGAGGGTGCGCTTGCTTTTGTATTCATAGCGGAAGGTGGTGTAATAGTTGTTGACAATTGTGGTGGACGGCTGGCTGGGGGAGGGGGAAGCCACCTGACCGGTAACCAGATAGTCCAGAGACACATTGAAGTATCGGGCCAGGGCGGCCAGGTTGTCCAAATCCGGACGGGAGGTCCCTGCCTCCCATTTCTGAACTGCTTGCCGGGATACCCCTAAAAGATCTGCCAGCCCCTCCTGAGACAGGCCGGATTGCTTTCTCAGCTCATAAAGCCGCTGCTGAAATTCCATGTTCAGCCCTCCGAAACAAAGAGTGGTCAAGGGCCCTTGACGGTACTCAGGATAGCAAAAAACGGTTCGCGCCGCAACCTAACATGGGATATATTTTGACAACGACTGGTTGCGAAAAGGGAAAAAGACCGGTTTATGCCTGCCGTTCAACAAAAAGGAGAGGATCGGGTGACCGATCCTCTCCTCTGTTAAGAAGGATTACTCCTTCTCAAACACATCCTTGCCCATTCCGCAGATGGGGCACTCCCAATCCTCGGGAACCTGCTCCCAGGGGGTGCCGGGAGCTACGCCGTGGTCAGGATCACCAACAGCGGGATCATAAACATAGCCGCAGGGGCAGACATACTTATCCATGGATTGCAAACTCCTTTCAGTCATCTACGCCGACCATCACAGAGGTGGCCTTAACAATGGCGTAAGCCTCGCCTCCAACCTTCAGACCCAGCTCACGGATGGAGCCCATGGAGATGGTGGAGGTGATAATATTGCCGCCGCCAATGTCGATGCGGACGATGCCGTTGACGGAACCCTCCTCAATGGCAACGATGACGCCCTTAAACTGGTTTCTTGCACTGAGCTTCATATCCGGTCTCCGTACAAATCAGCCGAAGTAACGGTTCAGCAGGCCCTCGAAAGCCTTGCCGTGACGGGCCTCGTCGCGAGCCATCTCATGCACGGTGTCGTGGATGGCGTCCAGGTTATACTGCTTGGCCAGCTTGGCCAGCTCGAACTTGCCCATGGTAGCGCCGTTCTCGGCCTCAACACGCATCTCCAGGTTCTTCTTGGTGGAGTCGGTGATCACCTCGCCCAGCAGCTCGGCAAACTTAGCGGCATGCTCGGCCTCCTCATAAGCGGCCTTCTCCCAGTACAGGCCGATCTCGGGATAGCCCTCACGATGGGCCACACGAGCCATAGCCAGGTACATACCAACCTCGGAGCACTCGCCGTTGAAGTTGGCCTGCAGGCCCTCGATAATCTGCTTCTGCACCTCGGCAGGGACATCGGCGCCGAAGGACTTGCCCACGCCTACCACATGCTCGGCAGCCCAGCTCTTCTCACCGGCCTGCTCCACAAACTTGGAACCGGGGACGCCGCACTGGGGGCACTTCTCAGGAGCGGAATCGCCCTCGTGAACATAACCGCAGACAGAACAAACAAACTTCTTCATAATACTTGGTCCTCCTCAATTTTCTTTTGATGCATACAGGTTTTGCACGTTCCATAAAAGGTGAGCTCCGGGCGTTCTACCTGGAACCCGTAGATTTCCTCCACCGCCCCGGCCAGGCCGGCGTCCATGGGAATCTGATACAGATCGATCACGGCTCCGCAGTGGGTGCAAACGAAGTGGCTATGGGGTTGGGTGCAGGCGTCGAAACGCTCCTGTCCGTTGACCACACCAACGCTTTGAATGGTTCCCTGCTGCTGAAACAGCACCAGATTCCGGTATACCGTCCCCAGACTCAGATCCGGGTGATCGGGTTTCAGCTGTCGGTAAATCCATTCGGCGGAGGGGTGGGCATCGGAGCTGCGGATGGCGGAGAGAATGGCTTCTCTCTTTTTGCTGTAGCGGGTAGCGCGCTCCAAATGTATCCCTCCTAAACAGTAGTAATTCTTGTTTGCAATATGATAATATCATATTGACTGCTGTTTGTAAAGAGGAAATTTCAAGTTTTTTGAAAAGGGCCGTTATGGTTTCTTTCCCAGGCGGTGAAGGATGGCGGCTTCGATTCGGTCGCCGTATTTCATGCCGAAGTAGAACAACGCCAGGCCGGCCAAACCTGCCAAAAGCATGCCCCACCATGGAATGGACAGGGTGGCCCCTCCCAGAGCGCTGGCGAACAGCAGCCCCCATGGCCGGGTCAGCAGGACGATGATCAAAAATCGGGAGAAGGGGATTGTAGTCAGTCCGGCCAGGATGCATAGTGCGTCGTCGGGGAAAAAGGGGAAGAGGAAGGCCAGCA
>CALXDY010000081.1 GCA_944387225.1 uncultured Oscillospiraceae bacterium
GCCAACGGCCCAGTCCATCTGCTCCCCGCGGACCCCCGGCACGTTTTTGGTTCCTTTTGTCGTGCAAAAAAAGGAACCCGCCCGCAGGCGACTTCCTTTCTTGTAAGAAAGGAAGCAAAGAACTTTCGCGGAAAGCTACGCTTTCCTTCTCACCGCCTGGGGTTTGGGAGCGGATTCCAAATTCCAGCACGAAAGAAAAAGAAAGCCCCGCTGCGGAATGCTCCGCAGCGGGGCTTGATTGTTTGAGAGATGGAAGTAAAAATGGATTACAGACGCTGGGCGCCCACGTAATACTTGGTGAAGAAGGGCTCGCTCAGCTTGCTGACCACCACGCCCACGGTGGGGGTGGAGGCGTGAACGAACTGGTTGTCACCGATGTAGATGCCCACATGGGAGGCACCGGTGCTGGACACGGAGTTGAAGAACACCAGGTCACCGGGCTGCAGCTGATCCTTGGACACGGAGGTGCCGTTGGACATCTGGGAGGTGGCGGTGCGGTTGACGGTGTAGCCCAGCTGGCTGCACACATAGTACACCAGGCCGGAGCAGTCAAAGCCGGCGCTGGGGCTGCTGCCGCCGTATGTATAGGAGTAACCCTTGAACTGCAGCGCGTAGTCGGCAATATCGCTGCCGCTGCTGCTGGAGGAGGTGGAAGCGGCCTGAGCCGTTACCTTCTCCACATAGTCGCCGTGAATGTAACCCTGGGCAATCTGATACCAGCCGTTGGACTCGCCGATGACCTCTACCACCTCATCCTGAGCCAGGGTGCCCAGCAGCTCGTAGGAGGCGCCGGGGCCGGAGCGGATGTTCAGCGGGCCATCCACCACACGGTAGGACTCCCGGTTCACCTTGATATACTCGGTGGATACATAACCGGTGTAACCGTTGTAGCTGATCTGGAACCAGTAGGGATTGCTGGTGTCCAGCAGCTCCATGGTGCTGCCGTTGGACATAACGGCAACAATGCTGGAGTTGGTGGTGGCCTCAGACCGGATGTTCAGCCCGTCGCTGGAGTTGACGGTGCAGGTAACGGCCAGAGCGGGAGATGCCATGGTGACGGCAGCCAGCAGACCGGCGGCCAGGGTTCTCAATACGTGCATAGGGGACGCTCCTCCATTCTCTCGGTTGTGTCGGGGGTGGGTAGGAACTTACTTGCCGCTGAGGGCACGATCCAGCCAGACGGAGGCCACGTCAATGGCGGCGTACAGGCTGTCCTTTTCACTTTTCTTCACCACGCGGTCGCGGCTTTTCAGATCGGGGTCGGTCAGCTGCAGCTGAACGTTCACCCGGGTGGCCACGTCCAGGTCGTTTACCTTCTTGGTGGCCAGAACCTGGAGCATGATGATATATTTCTCGGCCATGGAGCCGTAGTAAATCAGGTTGTCCTTCCGACGCAGGGGTCGGCCCTTGTAGGAAAGAGGAATCTTTACTTCTTCAGACGCCATAAAATCCTCCTGTGCTCAAGTTTGATGTTGTAACCGGATTGTAACATATTCGTAACCCTTTGTCAAATCCTTCCCGTAAATTTTTTGCGGAAAATCCTCCCGTCGCCCCCTAAAATCAGGCAATCTGCCCAGATGTGCCGTTATGTGGCATGGGGAAGAGAAGGGGAGAGAGGGATTTGTAACGATTGTAACGATTGTTACAGCCGCCGGCCGCGGATGGTTTCCGAGAGATGGGGGAGGGGGGCCGCCGGGCTCAGACCCCTATGGGGCGGAAAAAGCCGTCCCCCCCGACGGAGACGGCTTGGCTGATAACCGGTGGGCGCATGTACCGCCGCCCAGAGGACGGCAAAGAAGGGGGTTGACAAACTGAAAATCCCCATGGTACAATAAAACGCTTCAATATTTTCCTAAAAAAGAAAACAGGTGCCCCCTGTTCCCGGCACAGTGTAGCACACGGCCGGGGAAAAGACAAGGGAACACCCGGGAAAATCAACAACGCGCCCGTGTGTGCGGAATTCGGTTCTCCCCCTGTTTTTGTGGCAGTTGCACAAAGGGGGGGACGGGGTTCCCCGGGCACGGGAGCAAATTCAGTGGATCCACCCGTTGAGAGGCGGTTTTTCTCCAAAAAGCGTTTCCCTTTTTCTACAGGCGGCCTGGGCCGCCGCCTGGCGGCAGAGGGGAGGGGGCCGGGGAAGGCCCGCCTGAGTGTAGAAGAAAGCGAGTTGATTTTTAGAAATGGTCAAGGACGTGCGCTACGGCAAGACCCTGCGAAAGAGCTTCGCCCGCTACCAGGAAATTCTGGAGATGCCCAATCTGCTGGAGGTGCAGAAAACCTCCTACCAGTGGTTCCTGGACACCGGCCTGCGGGAGGTGTTCAAGGACGTGGCCTCCATCACCGACTACGCCGGCAACCTGGAGCTCTCCTTCCTGGATTACTCCATGGACGAGAAGCCCAAGTACGACGTGGAGGAGTGCAAGGCCCGGGACGCCACCTACGCCGCTCCCATCAAGGTCCGTGTGCGCCTGCGCAACCGGGAGACCGAGGAGATCAAGGAGCAGGAGATCTTCATGGGCGACTTCCCCATCATGACCCAGGCCGGCACCTTCGTCATCAACGGTGCTGAGCGCGTCATCGTCTCCCAGATTGTCCGCTCCCCCGGCATGTACTACGCCGACACCAAGGACAAGGCGGACAACCACACCTACGGCACCACCGTCATCCCCTACCGGGGCGCCTGGCTGGAGTATGAGACCGACCTGAGCGACGTGTTCTACGTCCGCATCGACAAAAACCGCAAGCTGCCCATCACCTGCCTGATCCGCGCCATCGGCCCCAAGACCGACGCCGAGATCCTGGAGCTGTTCGGCGAGGATGAGCGCATCGTGGCCACCCTGGCCAAGGACTCCTGCAAGACCTATGAGGAGGCTCTGCTGGAGATCTACCGCAAGCTCCGTCCCGGCGAGCCCCCCACGGTGGACACCGCCGAGAGCCTGCTCAGCGCCACCTTCTACGATCCCCGCCGGTACGACCTGTCCGCGGTGGGCCGTTACAAGTTCAACAAGAAGATGACCCTGTGGACCCGTCTGTCCGGCCACACCCTGGCCATGCCCGTGGCCGATCCCCGCACCGGCGAGATCATCGCCGAGGCCGGCGAGACCCTTACCCGGGAGCGTGCCCAGGAGCTCACCGCCCGGGGCGTGAACAACGTCACCCTGGACGTGGACGGCAAGCAGGTCAAGGCCTTCTCCAACAACATGGTGGACATGAAGAACTTCGTTGACTTCGATCCCGCCCAGTGCGGCGTCAACGAGATGGTGTCCTTCCCCGTGCTGTGCCAGCTGCTGGATCAGTACCAGGGAGAGGAGCTGAAGGAGCAGATCGCCCTGCACATGGACGACCTGATCCCCAAGACCATCACCGTGGCCGATATCATGGCCTCCATCAACTACCTCAACTGCCTGGCTCACGGCGTGGGCACCCCTGATGACATCGACCATCTGGGCAACCGCCGTCTGCGCTGCGTGGGCGAGCTGATCCAGAACCAGTTCCGCATCGGTTTCAGCCGCATGGAGCGGGTCATCCGGGAGCGCATGACCACCCAGGATCTGGACGTGGTCACTCCCCAGAGCCTCATCAACATCCGTCCCGTCACCGCCGCCATCAAGGAGTTCTTCGGCTCCAGCCCCCTGAGCCAGTTCATGGATCAGACCAACCCTCTGGCCGAGCTGACCCACAAGCGCCGCCTGTCCGCTCTGGGCCCCGGCGGTCTGAGCCGTGACCGGGCCTCCTTCGATGTCCGTGACGTACACTATTCCCACTATGGCCGTCTGTGCCCCATTGAGACCCCCGAAGGTCCCAACATCGGCCTGATTTCTTACCTGGCCTCCTACGCCCGCATCAACCGGTACGGCTTCATCGAGACCCCCTACCGGAAGGTGGATAAGGCCACCGGCCAGGTCACCGACCACATCGACTATATGACCGCCGACGAGGAGGACAACTACATTGTCGCCCAGGCGGTGGAGCCGGTGGACGAGAACGGCTGCCTGGTCAACGCCCGAATCACCGCCCGGCACCGGGACGAGATCGTGGAGGTGGAC
>CALXDY010000082.1 GCA_944387225.1 uncultured Oscillospiraceae bacterium
CCGCGCCCACAAGCCGTCCGGTGCGCTTGCCCACGCCGCCCATGGCCGCCGCGCCCCGGAGGAGCAGGTAGTTGAGAAAGGTGTTGAGCCCAAAGAGCAGATCCACATACACGGTCATCCCATCGCCTCCTGAGGAGAGTATACCCCCGGCGGTGAAAAAAGAACGTCGCAATCCCGCCGCCCCGGGAGAGAAATCGCGCCCCATTCCCCGCCTGGCGGGCTGTGGCTTTCTGCTGCCCGGCGCGTCTTTTCGTTGCGTTGGAGAAAGCGGTGCGGTATAATTTCTATAACCCATTTCCCCCGCTGATTTTGACAGGAGGATTGATCCCATGCCCATTTCCTACCACGAACAATCGCGCGTGTTTCGCCTGGATACCCCCGGCTCCACCTATCTCATCGCCTTGGTGGACGACGAGGGCTTCCTGGCCCATCTCTATTACGGCCGCCCCATCCCCGACTGCGACCTTCGCCACCTGCTGCGGCTGGAGGAGTATCCCGCTCCCAGCCAGCGCAATGGCGAGCGGCTGACCTTCTACGATATGCTGCCCACCGAGTACTCCGGCCACGGGGTGGGGGATTTGCGGGAATCCTGCCTGAGCGTAGAGACCCCCCAGGGCGCCAGAGCCTGCTGCCTGACCTACCTCAGCCACCGGATTTTCCGCGGCAAGCCCAAGCTGGAGGGGCTGCCCGCCACCTTCGGCGGCCAGGACGACTGCGCCACGCTGGATCTGGTGTGCCAGGATCCGGCGCTGGGGCTGCGGGTGCATCTCATCTATACCGCCTTCGACCATCTCGACGCCATCTGCCGCAGCGTCCTGGTGGAAAACGTCTCTTCCTCCGCGCGGAGGCTCAACCGCGTCTTGTCCGCCTGCCTGGACATGGACAACCAGGCCTTTGACCTGATCACCCTCCACGGCTGCTGGGGGCAGGAGCGGATGATCTCCCGGGCGCCCCTGACCTGGGGGCGGCAGGGAACCGCCTCCCTGCGCGGCATCTCCTCCCACCAGGAGCAGCCCTTCCTGGCTCTGGCCGAGCACACCGCCACCCAGACCCAAGGGCAGGTCTACGCCGCCAACTTCGTCTATTCCGGCAATTTCCTGGCGCAGGTGGAGCTGCGGCAGCAAAACGACCTGCGCCTGGTGATGGGCATCCACCCCACCGACTTCTGCTGGAACCTGGCGCCGGGCGCCCGGTTCCAGGCGCCGGAGGTTGTGCTGGTGTACTCCAGCGCCGGGCTTGACCACATGAGCCACACCTTCCACGATCTGTACCGCCGGCACCTGATCCGGGGGCCATACCGCGACCGGCCCCGCCCGGCGCTGATCAACAGCTGGGAGGCCACCTATTTTGACTTCGACACCCAGCGGCTCCTCGCCCTGGGGCGGCTGGCCGCCCAGGCGGGCATCGAGCTGATGGTGCTCGACGACGGCTGGTTCGGCCGGCGCAACAGCGACGATTCCAGCCTGGGGGACTGGACGGTCAACGAGGAAAAGCTTCCGGGCGGACTGAAGCACCTGGCGGAGGAGCTAAACAAGCTGGGGCTGAAGCTGGGGCTGTGGATGGAGCCGGAGATGGTCTCGCCCGACTCCGACCTCTACCGGGCGCACCCGGAGTACGCCCTGAAAATTCCCGGCCGGGCGCCCACCCTGGCGCGCAATCAGCTGGTGCTGGATCTGTCCCAGCCCCAGGTGCGCCAGGCGGTGTACCGCCAGATCTCCGCGGTGCTTCGCTCCGCCCCCATCGACTATGTGAAATGGGATATGAACCGCACGCTCTGCGACGTATACTCCAGCGCCCTGCCGCCCCAGGCGCAAGGGGAGCTCTATCACCGGTACGTGCTGGGGGTCTACGAGCTCCAGGAGCGGCTGCTCTCCGACTTCCCCCATCTCCTTTTGGAAAACTGCTGCGGCGGAGGCGGACGCTTCGACCCCGGCATGCTCTACTTCAGCCCCCAGATCTGGACCTCGGACAACACCGACGCCATCGACCGGCTGCGCATCCAGGAGGGCACCGCCCTGGTGTACCCCCTGTCGGCCATGGGCGCCCACGTGGCCGCCTGCCCCAGCCACATCAACCGCCGCACCACCGACTTTATCACCCGGGGGCGCGTGTCCCTGCCCGGCTGCTTTGGCTACGAGCTGGATCTGGCCGCCCTCTCCCCGGAGGAGCTGGCGGCCATCCCCGCCCAGCTGGAGGAATACCGAACCTACGGCCACGTCTTCCGCACCGGCGATTACTACCGCCTGGCCTCCTTCCGGGAAAACCACGAGTATGACGCCATCCTGGCCGTCACGAAGGACAAGTCCCTGGCGGTGATCGACTTTGTGCAGGTATACTCCCGCCTGGAGCAGCGCTCCCTGCGCCTGCCCCTGGCCGGACTGGATCCCGCCCGCCGCTACCGCTGCCAAAAGACCGGGCAGGTTCTCTCCGGGGCGGGCTGGATGTACGGCGGGCTGCCCCTTCCCAAGCTCAAGGGCGATTACCTCAGCTGCCTGATCGTGCTGGAAGCCGTGGAAGGGTAAACGTAAATCCTAACAGCGACTTGTAACATTTGGCCGCTAGTGTCACAATAGTCTCGTATCGTATCGGTATAGTGACCGAGAGTCTCGGTCACTATACGCTAGTGGGAGGCTACTGGTATGGCAAAAGCTTTACAGGCAATGAATCAGGAAAATACTGTCGCGCTTTGGGCAGAGCGGATCACCGCTTGCCGGAATAGCGAGCTAAGTGTGGCACAATGGTGCAAGGAAAATGGCGTTTGCATTCAGACTTATTACCGCTGGCAGAAGAAGCTGTTTACCATGGCCCAGGCTCAGCAGGAATTCCGTTTTGCGGAGGTCACGCCAGTTCACACTTCGGGCAACATAGCGGTTACTGTTCACATTTCCGGCATGGAAGCGGATATTCACAGCGGCGCAGACGCGACTACCGTGGAAACGGTGCTGCGGATCTTAAAGTCATGCTGAGCGACTTCACTGGTGCCGACCGGGTGTACATTGCCTGCGGTTACACTGACCTTCGCCGTGGAATCGACGGTCTGGCCGCCCTGGTTCAGCAGGAGTTTGACCTGGATCCCTTCACCAACACACTGTTCCTGTTCTGCGGTAGGCGCCGGGATCGGATCAAGGCACTGTACTGGGAGGGCAATGGTTTTGTGCTGCTCTACAAGCGCCTGGAATCCGGCAGCTTCCAGTGGCCTAGAAAAGAAAGCGAAGCCAGAGCGCTCTCGTCCCAGCAGTATCGCTGGCTCATGGAGGGCTTGAGCGTTGACCAGCCAAAGGCGCACAAACCGGTTTCCGGCTTGGAAATAGTCTGAGAATTACCATGTTTTTCTATACTTTTTCGCAGAAATATGGTATAATATTTTTAAGGAAAAGAAGCAGAATTTGGCTACAAGCACCCGGGAAATGGTCACCATCTCCCGGGTGGAATACGAGGAAAAGAACGCCCGACTGGTTGCTCAGGACGAGCGTATTTTCCGTCTGGAAAATCAAGTTGAAGTGCTCATGGAAGCACTGCGCCTTGCCCGGCACAAGCAGTTTGGTGCCTCATCCGAAAAAGGTAACTCTCAAATTATATGAAGGAGCAAGACATGAGACTGGAACAATCCGATGCTGAGCTTTTTTACAAACTATGGTTTCCGCTGCTGGATTTTGTGAACCGCAAGTACAATGTGTGTCCCGAAGCAGAGACGATAGATGCCGTGCAAGGGGTGGATGTATGCGATGCCAAAGCAATCGCGGACTATTTGTGGTCACACACCGGGGTTATAGCGGACTATCTTGCTGCGGCAGATCTGCCGGAAGAATATGCCCAGATCGTAGCAGAATGGCAACGATGCAAGCCGGGCAGATATCTTGTGGAACGACATCTGAAAAAGGGTTCCGTGTTCATCTCTGCGGAAGATGGATCGGTTTATATGGTAAAAGGTTTATTTTCCAGTTGGGCGGAAATGATTGGTGAATGTCCTGTGCTGTTGGATGCCGTGTTGATTCCTTTCCGGGACAGCATCATTTCCGATGGACTGGTAGCACCATACCGTATTTCCTTCGGCAAAGGAGCAACCGGGGATTTCAAGGAAGTGTACATGAACGCGAAAAGGAACAATACAATTCGTTTCTCAATTTAGGTGAATAAAACTGAGGCATCCCAGAGCACAAACTCCGGGATGCCTTTTGATATATGCTGATAGAATTGACGCTTACGTGGAAGGCTGAGGCGCGCCCAGCACGCCAAGCAAAAAAACGCCCCCCTGCCAGCTCCAGCGGAGTCGGCAGGGGGGCGAGACTGTCAAAAAACCTCGCTGAAGATGTCTGGGACAGAGCAGCGGGGGGTGTGT
>CALXDY010000083.1 GCA_944387225.1 uncultured Oscillospiraceae bacterium
TCTCAAAAAACTGGCCAGATGGCTGTGGCAGGACAGCCTTGCCTCTCTCTGTATACTCCTCCTTTGGTCGCTACATGACGGAAACCCGCCTATGCTTGACGCATAACCGGGTTTCTCGACACGCTGAGGCCCGCCGGACATATGTCCGGCGGGCCTTTTGGGCAATTTCGATCACAGGCGGAATTTGGATTCCCGGGCGGAGCGCCAGGAATCAGCCGCCGCCTGGCGGAAAGCGGCATCGGTAAGAACCCTGTAAGCCAAGGCGGCGATCATCTTGCCGCCCTGGCAGATGGCGGTGTGGGCTTCGGGAAGAATGGTTCCCTCCCGGAATTGCTGGGTGTGAAGGGGATGGGCGGTGGTGCAAATGGACAGCAGGGGCTGAATGGTGGGGCAGCGGTAGCTCACGTTGCCCACATCGGAGGAGACGCTGGGGGGCAGGACGGGGCCCCGGGGCAGAGCCAGCGCGTCGTACAGGCTGCATACCGCATCCTCCAGCACGGGCACCCGAACCATGTCGTAAAAGTCCTCGTATTGGGTGGTGAAGCTGACCTGACAATCCATGGCGATACAGGCTCCCTGGGCGCACTTGCGGACGATCTGGTCGATGGGATCCAGAGTCTCCCGGGAGTCGGTACGCAGCTCCAGCCGGACGGTGGCCTTGTCGGGCAGAATGTTGGGGCATGTGCCTCCGTCCAGAATCACACCGTTGACATAGACATGGGGCGGGAAGCACTCCCGCCGGGCGTCAATCAAATCCAGAAACTTTCGGGCAGCGGTGAGGGCGTTGTGTCCTGTCCAGGGGGCGGCCACCGTGTGGGCGGACAGGCCGCTGAATTGGGCGGTGCAGCAGCGCAGACTGAGTACATCCATATCCGGTGTGCTCACACCGCCGCTCCAGCTGTGGATCGTCAGGGCGGCGGCCATATCGTCAAAAAAGCCCTGGGCGGACATCCCCACTTTGGCCCCCCATTCCTCCTCCGCCGGGGTGCCGAAGACATGGATCCGGCCGGGGAGAGACTGACGCACATCCGCCAGGGCCATGGCCGCCAGGACGGACATGGAGCCGTGGACATTGTGGCCGCAGGCGTGGCCCAGGCCGGGGAGGGAGTCATACTCGGTCAAGATGGCCACGGATGGGCCGGGGCCGTTGTCCAGGACGGCGCGGAAGCCCGTGGGATAGCCGGGACAGGGGTACTCCACCTGGTACCCGGCCTGGCGGAGAAGCTCCACGATCTGCTGGCTGGAGCGCACCTCCTGACCGGCTGGTTCCGGGTGGGCGTACAGGTCGTCGCTCAAAGCGACGGCAGTGGGATGGCGGCGCTCCACCGCCTCGGAAAGGAAATCAGGAATATACTCCACAAAACCACCTCCGGATCGGGGCGGCTGCTCCAGCCCGGCCTCAAAGGGCGCCCAGGGATGGGCAGACCAGCGAAGCGCCGCCGTTTTCTCCATTTTACGCGAAAGAGGACAAGGTTGCAAGCATAGTGAGAAATTCCGGTGAAAGTTGGATGAGGTCGTAAGCCTCTCGTTGACATTTGAGCGCCATGACCTTACAATAACACCAGAGAATGTCTGAGGGAAACCCTGGTTTCCTGGGGGATGACGAAACAAGGAGGGCGAATCCATGTTGTATGCTGCGGATTATCTGATTACCGGCGACGGCGTTACCCAACTGACCGGGGCTGCTGTCCGGGTGGATGAGCAGGGCGTGATTACCCAGGTGGGGCCCCTGGCACAGCTGCGGGAGCAGTGGCCGGAGGACGGGCTGGAGGAATTCCCCGGCTGCACCCTGCTGCCCGGTCTGATTGATATGCATGTGCATCTGGGCTACTACTACAGCCAGCCCGACGTGGCTGAGTTTGATGACTATATGGTGGCGCTGTATGGCGCGGAGCAGGCCCGCCTGGCCCTGAACCTGGGCATCACCACGGTGCGGGATGTGTCCTCTCCCAAGAACTTGTGCGCCCAGATCCGGCGGGGGGCGGAGAAGGGGTATTTCCATGCCCCTAGGATCTTTCACACGGACACGGGAATCTGCATGACCGGGGGACACGGACATGACGATGGGATCATTGAGGTGGACGGGCCCTGGGCCATCCGCCAGGCTATCCGGGCTCAGATCCGGGATGGAGCGGACTGGATCAAGCTGTTGACCACCAACCGGGGGAATATCCCGGAGTTCACCCAGGAAGAACTGAACGCCGCGGTGGACGAGAGCCACCGGGTGGGGAAGAAGTGCGCCGTTCACGCGGGAACCCATCCCGGCATTCAGATGTCCATTGACGCGGGTTTTGATACCATCGAGCACGGTACCTTCCTCACGGAGCAGCAGGCCCGGCAGATGGCAGACAAGGGCCTGGCCTGGACGCCCACCATCACCGCCTACACCGTGCTGTATGAATTCACCAAGGAGAAGCTGGCTAAGGGTGTAGAGCCGGGGGATCGCATCGGCGCCAAGGCCATCCGGGATATGGCCTTCTTTGAACCGGCCTATTGTGCCTACCGGGACAACTTTAAGCGGTTGTACGATACAGGGGTTACCGTGCTGGCGGGAACGGACATGGTGCTGCGGGAGGCGCCGGCCTTCCCTCTGAACCGGGAGCTGCAGCTGATGGTGGAGTACGGCATTACGCCCCTGCAGGCCATTCAGACCGCTACCGCCAATCCGGCCAGAGTGCTGGAGCGGGAGGACGAGTTCGGCCAGCTGAAGGCCGGATTGACGGCAGATCTCATCGTGGTGGAGGGAAATGCCGGAGCGGATATTACCGCACTGAACCGCCTGAAGGCAGTCTACCAGGGCGGAAAGCGGGTCGGACCCAATTCATGAGAGAAAACGCCTGGATGGCCGGGAACACCGGCTTTCCAGGCGTTTTGCCTATTTGTTTTTTCCCGTGTCCGACGTGACGAACAGCTCATACAGCCGCGACAGGGCGTCCCATGTGGCCCGGTCCATAATGCCCGTCTCCTCCAGCTGGGCAAGCTGCTGCAGCCATTTGGTGTTTTCCACGGACACGGTGCCATGAACCCCGTCGGCTGTGTCCTCCGCGATGCCTTCCAGATACCGGCTGAGAACCTGGAACATGGTCTGGGGCAAAATCATGTAGTCGCCCCCTTCACCAGGCAAGACCTGGTGGCCTTCCCCGGGGAAAATCTGAAGGGTGCGGGCCGGGGAAACCTCCCGTTCCAGTGTGGTCCATTCCTTAACCAGAGTATCCCAGGTGCGCTGGTCTACCATCCCTGTTACCGGCAGGTCAAAATCCCGCTGGAAGATCAGGACGGATTCCAGCGTTTCCGCCCCAAATATCCCGTCCTCCGCAAGCTGGGGCAGATTGGGATACTTGCTCGCCAAGCGGCGAAGCATGAATTGCAGATTGCGTACGGGATTGGATAACATTTCCGTTTCCAAACGATCCTGCGTCATACCATCGTCTCTCCTCTCTGATTCTGATCCTGCTGCCCCAGCTCCAAGGGCCGTCCCTGGTACTGGGACAGACGGGTGGTGCGGCTGTAGGGTTCGCTAAGCTGCACCTGGGAAGAGGCTTCCACCGCGTACGATTCGTCGGGAAAACGCACCTGATCGTTGCGGAGATCCTGCTCAATGCCTGCGTACCTGCCATAGATAGAGTACCAGGTTTGGGGTCCGACAATGCCGTCGGCCAACAATCCCATGGAGCGCTGGTAGGTTCTTACCACCTGGGCCGTCCGGCTGCCGTAAATACCATCCACCGCCAGGGAGGGCAGGGTGTCGTCAAACTCGGAAATCAGGGCCAGCATGTACTGCAGAATCCGCACATCTGTACCTCGGCTGCCCTGGCGAAGCAGACCGGGATACTGGAAGGAGAAGCTTTCAAATTGCTGCCCCATGCTGATCAGCTCGGACAGCCGATTCACCCCCACATAGAGATAGACCATTTTGTACCAGGTAGCCTTGCCTACAATGCCGTCAGCAGTCAAGCCGAAGATCCGCTGAAAATCCTTTACGGCCTGCTGGGTACGGAGGTCAAAGGTGCGGGTCACAGGCCAGATCTTGGGAATGGCGGGATAGCTTTGGGAGATCCGGTTGATCATGGTTTTCATAACCACCACGTCGTCGCCGGTGGAGCCCAGGCGGAGAGGGGTTCCGGGATAGGACTGGTTGAGGGGCTGCACCGGCGCGTTGCGGACAATTTCTATGTCGTTGCCGTAGTAGTAACGGAGGATCTGCTCGGCGGTGTAGCCCTGCTGGGCCAGGGACTGGCTGCCCCACTGAGAAAGCCCGTCGCAGGTGGTGGTGGTGCCGTTGCAGAATTTGGCTGACAGCGGTTCCACGAAGCCGACCCGGCGGATGTAGTCGTCAAACATCATATCCACAGTCTGACTGATGTTTTCAAAGATATTTCGGTCCCGAATGAACTTCTGGTCATATGCGGTGGTGGATGTGATTTGAAAATCATAGCCCCGGCTGGGGTAAAATTCCGTATAAACACGGTTCAGGGCGAAGGAAACGATGGCCAGGATGTTGGCCTGAATGGCTGCAGGCTCCCAGGTGGGATAAATTTCGCTGGAGGCTACGTTTTTCACATAGTCCGGAAAGGAAACGGTGACATTTTCCGCCGCCTGATCCGGTGTCCCCAGGTGTACCGTGATGGTCTGGGGAATATAGGGGGTAACGGATACCGCCATCGTCTCACCTCACAGATTCTGGGACGGAATGTCCCGGATATCGTTTTGGATCAGGCTGGACTGCCCCTCGGACAGAGGCGCAAGCTCCATCTGCTGCAAGGTCTGCACGCCATCAAAAATCTGCACCCCGTCCACCAGTAGCATGGCAAAGCCGGGATGCTCTGCCCAAACATCCACCACGGCAAAGGGGGGCGTGGGGCTGCCGGGATGGGTGCTTTCCGACAGGGCGGGAGCCGGGACAGTAACCGGCTGGATGTCTCCGCTGCTGTCGGTGGACTGGACGGACAGCAGGGCGTACTTTCCAGACGCTCCCCTTTGCACCACCACTACGGTGGCACCCTCGATGGGCAGCTGTGCCCGTGCGGTATATACCCGCACGGATAAGGTTCCTTTTCCTTCCATAATAACCTCCTTTCAGGGCGAAAGAATTCCGCCCTTCTCTCCATGCTATGAGAAAAGGGCGGATAGGGAACCGGTGGACAGCATAAATCACCCCCGGCGGTGGAGGAAACTCCACACCGCCGGGGGTGACGTGGTCTATGGGGGTTATCCGGGAGTACATCCTCGTTGGGACAGGTCAGGTTTTGGACTCTCCCTTGAGCCACTCGTCCTCGGGATACTCCGCTTCCTTCCACATTTTGTAGTTGGCGCCGGCAGACTCCCACACCGACAGCCAGTCTACCTTGGACAGATGCTCCTCCTGGTTGAACAGATCGTTATAGAAGGAGAAGGTGGGATCGTCCGCGCCACCCACATATTCCTCATAGAAGGCATCCATATAGGCGCCAAACTTGGGATCGTCCATCTTCTCAGGTCCCAGCATCATGGCATGGAGCTGTTCCTTGCTCCAGGGTTCGTCGTTGCTCAGCTTGTGGGGCATGACCTTGGCCCACTTGGTCACACGCTCCAAATCGTGGAGGAACCGTTCACGGCCATCTTCGCTGTTGAGCATGGGAAGGACACTGCGTAAAAGAGTGTAGAACGCGTCGTCCATGGCCTCTTTGATCTTCGGGCTGATATTCTTTTGCTCCATAATCAATACCTCCATTTCGTATCATACCACCGTGGCAAGAGCCGGGGCGTTATAGACGGAACGCACTGTATGTAGGTATTATAGCCCTCTTTCCGCCGAAGCGTCAACCAGATTTTGTGATATTCGGCAAAAAACAATTAAGATAGAAAAGAACAATCATGCAGAATCATGATGCAGTTTCTTTTGGTCGATCTTACTTCCTGGCGATTGTCGATTCCCCGCTCACTTCCAAACATTGACTCTGCAAGGTTTCGAAAAGGTGAAAAGGGAATCGTGAATCAAAATCGACAAGCACCTGATGATACTTGTGGATTTTTAGAACATCAAAACACGATAGATGTACGGTTGTAGCCATATGTAATTGCTCTGTGCTTGACTTCTGCCAGGGTGCAAATTATTATTTGATTAAAATACCGCTTAGCAAGGCGAAAAGACAGGAAGAATATGCATTTTTGAAGACAGGGCAAAACAGATGGCGCATGATTGCCGATGTTTTTAACACAGAGGACATCGTTATGAAAGGGGGCTCTTTCCGATGAATAAAAGTGATATCACCCGCGATTACTGTATGCTCCATGGCCCCCTGGCGAAACGGGGCTATGATTGGTGGTGGCATTCATTTACGGCGTACCATAAGGAGACCGGAACTCCTCAGACATTCTATATTGAATATTTCTTGTGTAATCCTGCATTTGCGCAGGCGGAACCGACCATCGTGTGGAACGACCCGGAGGGAAGAAAGGCTGGCAAGCGCCCCTCCTACCGCATGGTCAATGTGGGTTTCTGGGGGAAAAAGAAGGGGCAGCTGCACCGCTTTTTTCCATGGAGCCAAGTGTCTATTCTGCGCAATACGCCGCTGAATTTGCAGGCGGAAGATTGTACCTGTACAGAAACCCGCATGACTGGCCATGTCAAGGTCACCGAAGCTGACGTGCAGGCACACCCGGAGTGGATGAGCGACGCCGGAGAAATGCGGTGGGATATATCCATCCGTAAACAGGTGGCATACCATGTGGGATATGGTGCGTCCAAACTGTTCCGGACACTCAACGCATTTGAAATGTTCTGGCATGCAGAGGGAATGAAAACGGTATTCCGGGGATGGCTTACGTTGAACGGGGAGGAATACGTGGTTCGCCCGGAGGACTGCTATGGCTATGCGGATAAAAACTGGGGCGGCGATTTTACATCCCCCTGGGTGTGGCTTTCCTCCAACAACCTGGTGAGCAATTTGACCGGGAAGCGGCTGACCAACAGCGTTTTTGAAGTGGGAGGCGGCAGGCCGAAGGTATTCGGAGTCTTCCTGAACCGCAAGCTGCTGGGACAGTTCTATTACGAAGGACAAGACTATGAATTTAACTTCAGTAAATTCTGGACTGGCAGCCGCACAGAGTTTGACTGCCGGGAAACGGATACCCATATTCTGTGGAATGTGACCCAAACCACATTTCGGGCCAAAATGGTCGTGGAGATCTGCTTTCCTAAGGAGGAAATGCTGCGGATCAATTATGAATCTCCCGACGGTTACAAACGGCATACTCGTCTGTGGAACTGCGGAAATGGGTATGGCACTGTCAAGCTGTGGGAGCGGAAAAAGGGCAAATGGGTCCTTGTGGACGATGTTCGTGCCGAGAGCGTAGGATGCGAATACGGTGAATACCAAAAGGATCGTAGCGGATAAAAAAGACACGTGGAAAAGCGTGTCTTTTTCCGTGAGCATAAAAAGACGTCGGAGCAAGCGATATAAAGCTTGCTCCGACGTGGAACATTGCAACACTATAGATGCCGCAGCTTCCAAGTTCGCACCCAGAACCAAATCACAACCCAGCGTAAGCGGTTGTGATTTGGAAGCGAGGAGCAGCAGAATGAGCGCACGATGAGCTTTGCAATGAAATGAAACAGCTCGTCGCAAGCGATATGTCGCTTGCGACGAGCTGGTGCCGGTGACCGGACTCGAACCGGTACGCTGTCGCCAGCGGTGGATTTTGAGTTTTCGGGACAATCCCGAACCTGCTACCCTCTATTGGAACTAACTGAACTTTTCGGACACCTTCCGCGAAGCTAAAAACAGCTGAAACACTGATAAAATCGGCATTTCCAGAACAAAAGCCTTAAAAACCGGGCATTTCCCAGCCATCCAAATTCAAACCGCTTTGGAGCTGATTTTGAGCCGTCCGCGGGATGTTGAAGGGATATGCGCAGGATGCCCACGAACTTAATTATGATTCTTTTGTTACTACCGTTTCGATACAAAAGTCATTGTAGCAGTTTTACCCGTTGTTGACAATACGTTTTTTGGGAGC
>CALXDY010000084.1 GCA_944387225.1 uncultured Oscillospiraceae bacterium
GACAGCAAAAATCAGATGGATAACCTATTTCTTCATGACATACACATATTGTAGTAAGCTCACCGCAATTAGTACATCTAAAAATCTGTACTTTTTCTTGATTGGTTTCCGCCTGAATTATCTGCACGGCTTCTTCAATCCCAATTGATTTTTTGCCTCGATTGCAGCACAACTAGAGCAAATTCCTAATAATACTGCTATAGACAGCATCATTCCTACTGTGCTTTTTATATTTCTTCCAATATGCACTCTGTGTCATCTCCTGAAAATACATTATCCGCGGCTTTTACCGCACATAGTAGACGTAGTTCTCCTTCCGGGGGGCGGGGGCGGGCCTGTCCCCCTCCCGGTAGCCCAGGATGCAGTGGCCGATACCCACATAGTCCCCCTCGATGCCCCACTTGGCCAGCAGGGCCTTGCCCTCGGCGGACTCGAACTCCTCTCTGGCCCGGTGAATCCAGCAGGAACCCAGCCCCGCCGCCTCGGCGGCGTTGAGCAGGTTGTCCATGACGCAGCAGCCGTCATAGAAGTGGGTGGGAATGTTCTTGTCGGCCAGCACGATCAGTACCGTGGGAGCCCCGTAGAAGGGGTTGGCCTCCGGGTTGCCCATAATGGCGGCGTTCATCTGGTTCAGGGCGTCGATGGTCTCCCTGTCCTGTACCACAACAATGATGGGCGACTGGCGGCCCATACCGGTGGGGGCGTAGGTTCCCGCCTTCACCACCGCCTGCAGTTCCTCCTCGGTGATCTGTTCCGGCCGGTAGGCCCGGCAGCTGCGCCGCTGCTCCAGCAGCTCCAGTGCGTTCTGATTCATCCTTCCAACTTCCTTTCCCCCTGGCGGGGCGATTTTTCTTACCTCAGTATACCCGTTTCCTTCCCCCCGGTAAAGCGGGCGTTTTTCACAGATTTTTCTTGTTTGCATGCCAGGTCTTTCGTTTTTCGGCTGACAAGAGATTTTAGGTATGATATAATGTCGTGCAGGGCAATCTGAGGAGAGGAGCGGCACGGCATGAAGATGAAAGTGATTGGATACCTGGCGCTGATCCTGGCGATCACCGGGGTGGTTCTGCTCCTGATCGCCCTGCGGGGATGATCCCCCATACGAAAGAATGCGAGGTCTTTCCGTTTGAAGTACGAAAAACGCACGCTCCCCAACGGGGTGCGTATTCTCACCGAGCAGGTGCCCGGCGTGCGCTCGGCCTGCCTGGGCATCTGGGTGGGCACCGGCTCCCGCCACGAGGCGGCGGGGGAGGGCGGCGCCGCCCACTTTATTGAGCATATGCTCTTCAAAGGCACCTCCACCCGCTCCGCCGCACAGCTGGCCCAGGAGATGGACGCCATCGGCGGACAGGTCAACGCCTTCACCACCAAGGAATGCACCTGCTTCCACGCCCGGGTGCTGGACACCCATCTGCCTATGGCAGCCGACATCCTGTGCGATATGTTCTTCCACTCCAGATTTGACGACGGCGACGTGGATACCGAGCGGGGCGTCATTCTGGAGGAAATCGGCATGTACGAGGATAACCCCGAGGACCTGTGCGCCGAGCGGCTGGCCGGGGCGGTCTTCAAAGGCTCCCCCCTGGCCCGGCCCATTCTGGGCAAAAAGGCCACCCTGGACGGAATGGACGGGGCCTGGCTGCGCCGGTACAAAGACACCCACTACGGCCCGGAATCCATTGTGGTGGCCCTGGCGGGCCGGTTCACCCAGCGTGATGTGGACGACCTGGCCGCCCGGTTTGCCGTGCTGGAGCCCTGCACACCCGTTGCCAGCAAGCCCGCCGCCTACCACAGCGGCATTGTGGTCAAGAAAAAGGCCATCGAGCAAAACCACCTGACCCTGGCCTTCCCGGGGCTGCCCTTCTCCGATCCCCGGCGGTTCACCCTCCAGCTGCTCTCCTCCATCCTGGGGGGCGGCATGTCCTCCCGGCTGTTCCAGCAGGTGCGGGAGCAGCGGGGTCTGTGCTACTCCATCTACTCCTACGGCACCTGCCATGAGGACGCCGGCTATTTCGGCATCTACACCGCCCTGGGCCGGGAGACCGAGCGGCAGGCCCTGGACACCATTCTGTCTGTCATCCGGGACTTCAACGATCACGGGGTCACCCAGGAGGAGCTGGACCGGGCCAGAGAGCAGTCCAAGGCCAATGTACTGATGGGGCTGGAATCCACCCAGGCCCATATGAGCAGCCTGGGCCGGGGGGAGATGCTGGTGGGCCGGGTGCTGGACGAGGAGGAGATCATCGCCGCCTACGACGCCGTTACCCGGGAGGACGTGCGTACCCTGGCCGGGGAGCTGATGGATCTGTCCAACGCCTCTCTCTCCGCCGTGGGCCGTGTGGGCCGGGCGGAGGAGTATCAGGCTTTACTGACCTGATCCATGTGGAAAACCCTGTGGAAAATGTGTAAAATCATTTAACTTAGGAAAAGAGGACGCGCCTGGGCGCGTCCTCTTTTTGGATCATTTGGCCGGGCGGGCCTGTTACACAAACACCGCCTGCACCAGGATCATATACAAAATAGTGCCGCCGAAAATGCTCAGCAGGTTGTTGTGACGCCACAGGTGGAGGATCACCACCGCCGCCACCGAAATGAGCTGGGGCACCCATCCTCCCGCCTGGGCAAAGGAGATGTCCTTCAGACAGTAGATGATGAGCATGGCGATGACGGCGGGGGGCAGCACCCGCCCCAGGTAGAGGATGATCTTGGGGGGCGCGCTCCCCCGGTCAAAGAGCAGGAAGGGGAGGGCCCGGGTGAGAAAGGTAACGACAGCCATGACCGCGATGGCGGCAATGGCCCCGGCGGTGGTCAGCATTTTTCTTCCTCCTTTTCCTCCAGCTTATCCCG
>CALXDY010000085.1 GCA_944387225.1 uncultured Oscillospiraceae bacterium
GGCAAAGAACTTCCTGCGAAACTGCGTTTCGCCTCGCTCCGCCTGGGGTCTGAATCTGGTTCCGTATCCCAGCACGAAAGAGAATGCCCCCTACAAAAGAACACTGCGCCCCTCCGCTTTCTTGTAAGAAAGCAAAGAAAAACTACGCAAAAGGAACAAAGCCTCTTGCGTAGTTGGCAAATCTTATTTTCTTTCGTGCTGGGGCGGGGAAACCCAACCCAACTTCAGGCGGCGCGGGCGAAACGCAGTTTCGCACAAAATTCTTTGGTTCCTTTCTTTTCAAGAAAGGAACCGGAACTCGGCGGCGCGGGCGTGGGCGGTGAGGCCCTCGCCGTGAGCCATCCGGGCCACCAGGGGAGCCAGCTCCTTCATAGCGGCGTGGGAGCACCGCTGTACGGTGCACACCTTCAGGAAGGTACCCACCCAGACGCCGCCGGTGTACCGGGCGGCCTTCACCGTGGGCAGGGTGTGGTTGGTGCCGGAGGCGTAGTCGCCAAAGACCTCGCCGGTCTCCTGACCGATGAACAGGGAGCCGAAGCTGGTGAACCGGGGGAGAATGGACTCGTCCCGGACGATGACCTCCAGATGCTCGGGGGCGTACCGGTTGGCAAGGTCGATGGCCTCGTCCATGCTGTCGGCCAGCACCACCTCGCCGTAGGTGTTCCAGGAGTCGGCGGCGATGGCGGCGGTGTCCAGCTCCTTAAGCTGCTGCTGCACCTGCTCCATCACGGCCAGACCCAGCTCCCGGCTGGTGGTGACCAGGATTCCCTTTGCCAGGCGGTCATGCTCCGACTGAGCCAGCATGTCGGCGGCCAGAATTTTGGGGTCGGCGCTGTCGTCGGCCACGGCCATCACCTCGCTGGGCCCGGCGAAGAAGTCGATACCCACCTGGCCGTAGCACTGGCGCTTGGCCTCCGCCACATACTGATTGCCCGGCCCCACGATCACATCTACGGCCTGGATCTGCTCCGTGCCGTAGGCCAGGGCGGCGATGGCCTGGGCCCCGCCCATGACATAGATCTCGTCGGCCCCGGCGATGTCCATGGCGGCCAGGGTTTTGTAATGGATGGACTGGGTGCCCTTCACCGCGGGGGCGCAGGCGGCTACCCGCTCCACGCCGGCGGCTTTGGCGGGGATAATCAGCATCAGGGCGGTGGAGAACAGGGGATAGGAGCCGCCGGGCACATAACAGCCGCAGCTGTCCACGGGAATGACCCGGTGGCCCAGCACGGCGCCGGGGACGGGGGAGACCCCCTCCAGCTCCGTCAGGCAGCCCCGCTGGGCCTGGGCGAAGGTGCGGATATTGTCCGCCGCCTGGCGCAGGTCGGCCAGCTCCTGGGCAGTCAGCTTGTCGTAGGCGGCCTGGATCTCCTCCCGGGTGACCCGGAGGGCGGTGCGGTCGTTGCCGTCAAAGCGGGTGTTGTAGTCCACAAGGGCGGCGTCCCCTTCCTGGCGGACCCGCTGGATGATGTCCGCCACCTGGCGGCTGCGGAGGTCGGTCTCCTCCTGGGGCCGTACGGCGGCTTTTTTCAGGTATTCCACAAAAGATCGCTCCTGTTCTGTCTCTAAGAATGAGAAAATTATTTGACCAGGTGCTGGAAGTTCATCAGGATCAGAGCCACCTCCGCGCGGCTGGCGGAATCGCCGGGGCGGATGGAGCCGCCGGAGCCGGGGGAGATCAGGCCGTTGGCGATGGCCCAGGACACGCTGTCGGCGGCCCAGGAGGACACCTTGCTTCCGTCGGCGTAGCCGTCCAGCGACACCGAGCCGCTGAGTTCCTTGCCCAGATAGCCCTGGGCGAAGCTGCGCAGCATCACCAGCAGCTGCTCCCGGGTGACGTTGACGTTGGGGCCAAAGGTATGTTCCCCCATGCCGGCGGTGACGCCCTGGGCATAGCCCCAGTTGACAAAGGGGGCAAACCAGCTGCCCGCGGGCACGTCGGTGAGGTTCTGGTTCTGGGACTGGTTCAGCTCCGCCTCGGGAGAACCGGCCAGGCGGTAGAACACGGTGACCACCATGGCCCGGCTCATGGTAACGCTGGGGCCGAACTCCTCCTCCGTCATGCCGGAGAACAGGCCGTTGTTGTAGACGAATTGCACCGCCTGCTGGTACCACTGGCCCTGAGCCACATCCACGAAGGGAAGGTGGGCCTGACCGCTTTCCTTCCAGTCGTAGCTGCCCTCCACGCCCAGGTAGGCCTTGCCGGAGGTAATGGTGACCTTGGCCTGGCTGTTTTCCGCCGCCAGGTACCGGTGGCCGGCGATCAAAGCGCCGCCGGCGGACAGGGTGGAGCCGTCGGTGACGTCGATGAGCACGCCTCCGTCCGACAAAACGGCGCTGCCCCGCTCCAGGTAGCAGCCCGAGCCGGTGGGCAGAGTGACCACATCCCCCTGGCCCATGGCCTTGGGGGAGAGGGTGGCGCTCTCCGTCCAGGGGCTGTCCCCGGTGAGGGACGCCTTACCCTGGTCGTAAACCTCCTGAAGGGTCTTGTCCGACTGCTGCTGCATCTGGGACTGGGCGGAGGGGATAAAGGTATCGGTGAGATAGCTCAGGGAGATCAGGCTGTCCCCCTGGCTGAGGGCGAAGGCGCCCCCCACCAGCAGAGCGCCCGCCCCCAGGGCGCACAGGGCCAGGCGTGGTCCTTTTTTGTTCATTGGGGCTCCTTTCCCGACGTCTGTGCGTCGCTGCGCTGAGAGATCATGTAACTGAGGGTGAGCAGGCTGTCGGAGAAGTGGACGTTTTCTACCACCACGTCGGAGCCGGGGAAGGATACCTCGCCGTTGGTGAAGTTCCAGATTCCCGCCACGCCCCCGGCCACCAGCCGCTCGCCCACGCTCTGGGCGGCGCACCGGGGGACGGTGAGCAGGCCCACATCCACCTGGTTTTTGGCCAGAAAATCCTCCAGCCCGTCCACATGGAGCACCGGCGCGCCGCCGATGGTGCGGCCCACGGTGTCCGGCCGGACGTCGAAGGCGGCCAGCAGGCGGAAGCCGCTGCTGCCGAACTCAAAATTTTCCATCAGGGCCCGGCCCAGGTTGCCCGCGCCCACCATGACGGCGGTGTGGCCCCGGCTGATGCCCAGAATCTCCCCGATCTCTTCCCGGAGCAGATCCACCTTGTATCCGTACCCCTGCTGGCCGAAGCCGCCGAAGCAGAACAGATCCTGCCGGATCTGGGAGGCGGTCAGTCCCATGGACTTGCCCAGGGCGCTGGAGGATATCCGAACCACGCCCTTGCGCTGCAGCTCCGTCAGGTGCCGGTAATACCGGGGCAGCCGGCGGATAACCGCGGTGGAAACCTTGGAATTACGCTTTGTCACCGTTGCCATGCTCCTCTGTCTCATTCCCTCATGGGATATTTCCTTTACTATATCCCATATCCCAGTGGATGTCAAACCCCCTCCATCATCCGGGTCAGCTCCTTTTTCAGCCGCTGAATGATCCGCTTTTCCAGGCGGGAGATGTAGGATTGGGAGATGCCCAGGCGCTGGGCCACCTCCTTCTGGGTGCGCTCCCTGCCGCCGTTCAGGCCGAAGCGGAGGGAGACGATCTCCCGCTCCCGCGCATCCACCCCCTCCAGGGCCTGGCGGAGGCGCTGGCGGTCCACGTCGGCCTCGATGGGCCGGCGCACCACGTCGGCGTCGGTGCCCAGCACATCGGACAGCAGCAGCTGATTGCCGTCCCAGTCGGTGTTCAGCGGCTCGTCCAGGGACAGCTCCGTCCGCTGGGAGGACACCTTCCGCAGGTGCATGAGAATTTCATTTTCAATGCACCGGGAGGCGTAGGTGGCCAGCTTGATCCCCTTGTCCCCCTGGTAGGTGCCCACCGCCTTGATCAGGCCGATGGTGCCGATGGAGATCAGATCCTCCAGGTTGACCCCGGTGTTTTCAAACCGCCGGGCGATGTATACTACCAGGCGGAGGTTGTGCTCGATGAGGCAGTCCCTGGCTTCCGGGTCCCCGGCGGCCAGACGGGCGATCATCTCCCCCTCCCGCTCCCGATCCAGGGGGGTGGGCAGGGTCTGCCCGCCGCCGATATACATCACCTTCCCCGGACGGATCAGGCCCAGCCGGATGATCAGGGCAGACAGCCGCTGCCTCAACGTGGTAAATAAGCTCATTCCCATTCGCTCCTTTCCATGCCGCCCAGCAGCAGCCGGTAATTGCCCCCGTCGGACACGGGGGTGGGGGACAGGGCCACCAGAGGGGCCTTCCGCCGGGTTTTGCCCACCGCCAGGCCGTCCCGCCGCAGAGCCAGCAGCAGCCCCCGCTCCACCCCCACCGCCCGATAGGGCAGCAGGCGGAACCGACCGGCCCACGGCCCGTCCCCCAGCCGGGCCATGGCTCCGGCGGGATCGGACAGCCGACCGGGGAGCCAGCCCAGCTCCCGGGGAAGGAGGGGAGCCAGGGCGGCCCCCTCCGCCACCGCCACCGGACGGCCTGTAACGGGGTCGGACAGGGTGTTGCCCGTGTCCACCAGGGCGGTCAGCTCCAGCCGGCGGCCCTCCAGCTCCAGGGCGGCGGCGCACAGCTGGCCCTTTCGGCCCCAGTGCTGGCCCCCCCGGGAGAAGAGGAGGGTGAGGGCGGCAAAGCACCCCGCCGCCGCCAGCAGCACGATTTTCAGATCCATCCCGGAGTACAGCACCCCCCGGCCCAGGCTCAGGCCCCGGCCTCCCAGCTGGGACACCAGCATCACGCCGCCCCCCAGGGCGCAGGACAGAACCAGAAACAGTGCCGCCAGACGGCCCAGGCGGCGTCTGCCCCCGAAGGCCAGCAGCAGCATCCCCGCCATGGCCGCCAGACGGCAGGGGGGAAGCTGGAGAAATTCCAGGCCGGGGAGAAAGATGGCCACGGCGTACAGTCCTCCCGCCGCCGCTCCCGCCAGAAACCGCAGGCGGGTGAGGGGTTCCCCCGCCAGCCGGGCGGAGGCCAGCAGCAGATAATCCATCATGGCGTTTAATAAAAATAAGGTATCCACATAGATGACGGTCATGCCGTACCTCCCTTCCTCCCCTTGGGGGACAGCCCCCATTATACCCGGCTCCGGCCACGAAAGGGGTCGCAAGCCGCCCGGCGGAGGGGAGGAAACCAGGGGGGAGGGAAGGGGAATCTCTTAGAATTTTCGAAAAGAAAGATTGCATTTTTATGAAGAAAGGTGTATCATTGATGAGAATGGGCGGACTGGGGCTGTCTGTCTGCCCCTCCCAGCCGCGACGGCTCCTTGTTCCCCGCCGGAGGGGACGGGGGAGCGGTCGCCGCCGTGCATCGGCAGGGGGGGACAGGGAACCCGCAGCTTCCCCAGTCACGCAGTATTAGGGAGGTAGAAATCCGAATGAGCAAGTTTCTCAAACGTTCTGCACAGGGCGCGGGAGTTCCTCATCACAAGAGAACTTCTGATCTTGAGACGGTGGTAATGCCCGTTCCGTCCAAGATTGTCCTGTCCATGGGCCAGCACATCGGCGCCCCGGCGGCGCCCACGGTGGCCAAGGGAGACCAGGTGTACGTAGGCACCGTGGTAGGCAAGGCCGGCGGCTTTGTCTCCGCCGACATTCATTCCGGCGTGTCGGGTACCGTGTCCGAGATCACCACCATCACCGCCCCCAACGGGGCGAAGCAGACCGCTGTGGTCATCATCCCCGACGGGGAGCAGAAGGTGGATCCCGCCATCGCTCCCCCTCAGGTCACCGATCTGAAGTCCTTCCAGGACGCGGTTCGGGCCAGCGGCCTGGTGGGTCTGGGCGGCGCTGGCTTCCCCACCGCGGTGAAGCTGGCCCCCAAGAATCTGGACGAGATCGACACCCTGCTGATCAACGGCGCCGAGTGTGAGCCTTACATCACCTCGGATAACCGCTGCTTCATCGAGGATACCCATCACGTCCTGGCCGGTATCAAGGCCGTGATGAAGTACCTGGAGATCCCCAAGTGCATCATCGGCATCGAGGGCAACAAGCCCGAGGCCATCGCCAAGATGCGCGCTGCCATCGACGTGGCGGGCATCGAGGTCAAGGAGCTGCCCTGCCGCTACCCCCAGGGCGCTGAGAAGGTGCTGATTGAAAACTGCACCGGCCGCGAGGTTCCCTTCCCCGGCCTGCCCTCCGACGTGGGTGTGATCGTGATGAACGTCACCTCCGTGGCCTTCGTGTCCAAGTACATGGAGACCGGCATGCCCCTGGTGACCAAGCGTCTGACCGTGGACGGCGACATCGTCAAGGAGCCCAAGAACGTGGAGGTTATCATCGGCACTCCCATCCAGGAGCTGCTGGACTTCTGCGGCGGCCTGACCGACGAGCCGGGCAAGGTGCTGTACGGCGGCCCCATGATGGGTACCTGTGTGGCCGACCTGGAGCAGCCCATCCTGAAGAACAACAACGCGGTGCTGGCCTTCTCCAAGGCTCTGGCCCACACCCCCAAGATGTCCAACTGCATCCACTGCGGGCGCTGCGTCAACGCCTGCCCCCTGGGCCTGGCCGCCAAGGACATTGTCCAGGCCTACAACAAGGGTAATGTGGAGCTGCTGCAGGAGCTGAACGCCGATCTGTGCATGAGCTGCGGCACCTGCTCCTTCGTCTGCCCCGCCAAGCGGCCTCTGGCCCCCTCCATTGCCCTGGCAAAGATTCTCATGAAAAATGGAGGTAAGAAGTGATGGCAAACAAACTCATTGTCACTGCTGCTCCCCACATCACCAGCGAGGACACCACCCAGAAGATCATGCAGCGGGTGTCCCTGGCCCTGATGCCCACCCTGATCGCTTCCGTGATCATCTTCGGCATCAACGCCCTGATCCTCACCGCCGTGACGGTGATCGCCTGCGTGGTGTTTGAGTACCTGTACTGCAAGCTGGTGGGCCGCGAGGTGTGCATCAGCGATTTCTCCGCCGTGGTAACCGGCATCCTGCTGGCCTTCAACCTGCCCGCCACCCTCCCCTGGTGGATGGCCATTGTGGGCGCCTTCGTGGCCATCGTTGTGGTCAAGCAGCTGTTCGGCGGCCTGGGCTACAACTTCGCCAACCCCGCCATCGTGGGCCGTATCGCCCTGGCTCTGGGCTTCGCCAGCAAGATGTCCTCCTATCCGCTGCCCGCTAACAGCGTGGACGCTTTCTCCTCCGCCACCCCCCTGGCCGTTGTGGGTCAGGCCGGCTCTGAGAGCTATGTCACCCTGCTGCTGGGCCAGCATGGCGGCGTGCTGGGCGAGACCTGCGCTATCACCCTGATCATCGGCGGCCTGTACCTGATCTGGACCAAGGTCATCAGCCCCATCATCCCCGTTACTTATCTGGCCACCGTGGCCGTGCTGTCTGTGCTGGCCGGCCAGGATCCCATCTATCAGCTGCTGTCCGGCGGTCTGATCCTGGGCGCCTTCTTCATGGCTACCGACTACGTCACCTCTCCCACCACCAACAAGGGTAAGCTGGTGTTCGGCATCGGCCTGGGCGTCATCACCTGCGGCATCCGCTTCTTCGGCACCATGAACGAGGGCGTGTCCTTCGCCATTCTGCTGATGAACCTGGTGGTGCCTTACATTGAGGTGCTCACCCGTCAGGATCGCCTGGGCATCGCCAAGGTAAAGAAGACCAAGGAGGGGGCTGCGAAATGAGCAACTGGAATAAGATTTTCAAGCCCATCGTGGTTCTGTGCGCCATCTGCATTGTGATCACCGGGGCTCTGGCCGCCACCAACAGCGTGACCGCTCCCATCATCACCGCGGCCACCATCGCCGCCGAGAATGCCGCCCGTACCGAGCTGCTGCCTGAGGCGGAGGGCGCCTTCACCGCCGTGGAGGGCGTGGAGGTGAACGGCGTGTCCGACATCTACACCGCCGACAACGGCGCCGGCGTGGTCATCACCTGCTCTGCCAAGGGTTACGGCGGTGACATCACCGTGATGGTCGCCTTCGTGGACGACGCCATCAAGCAGATCAAGATCACCAGCCAGTCCGAGACCGCCGGCCTGGGTACCAAGATCGAGAATGAGGAGTTCTGGGGCAGCTTCTCCGGCCTGGCCGCTGAGCCCTTCACCATCTCCGACATCAACGCCATTTCCGGCGCCACCATCTCCAGTAAGGCTGTCACCACCGCCGTCAATTCCGCGGTTGAGGCCTACAACCAGATTCCTTGAAAGGCGGTGAGGCATTATGAGTAAGAATCTTTCCATCTTAACCAACGGTATTCTGAAAGAGAATCCCGTTCTGCGGCTGGTTCTGGGCACCTGCCCCACTCTGGCCGTTACCACCATGGCCTCCAACGGCATCGGCATGGGCCTTGCGGCCACCTTCGTGCTGCTGTGCTCCAACGTGGTTATCTCCGCTCTGCGGAACATCATCCCCAACCAGGTGCGTATCCCCGCTTACATCACCGTCATCGCCGGCTTCGTGTCCGTGGTGCAGATGCTGGTGAAGGCTTTCGTGCCTGCTCTGGACGCCTCCCTGGGCGTGTTCCTGCCCCTGATCGTGGTTAACTGCATCATCCTGGGCCGTGCCGAGATGTTCGCTTCCAAGCACGGCATCTTCGCCTCCGCTCTGGACGGCATCGGCATGGGCATCGGCTTCACCCTGACCCTCACCGTGATGGGCACCATCCGTGAGATCCTGGGCGCCGGTACCTGGATGTCCGGCCTGGAGGGCCTGCTGCCCTTCCTGCCCGACGGCTTCAAGATCCAGGTGATCCCCACCTCCATCGATCCCTTCAGCATCATGACCAGCGCCCCCGGCGGCTTCTTCGTCTTCGGTGTACTGATGGCCGCCGCCACTTGGCTGACCACTCCCAAGGCTAAGAAGGAAGTCAAGGAAGGAGGAGAGGCGTAATGGATAGCATTCTCAGTCTCGCCAGCATCTTCTTCACCATGATCCTGGTGGATAACTACGTGCTGGTTAAGTTCCTGGGCATCTGCCCCTTCCTGGGCGTGTCCAAAAAGCTGGACAGCGCCGTTGGTATGTCCCTGGCCGTTACCTTCGTCATGGTCATGGCTACCGCCGCCACCTGGCCCATCCAGACCTTCCTGCTCACCCCCGTGGACGCTGTCACCGGCGAGCTGAAGTGGGATCTGGGCTATCTGCAGACCATCGTATTCATCCTCATCATCGCCGTGCTGGTACAGCTGCTGGAGAACATCCTGAAGAAGTTCATCCCCGCTCTGTATAAGGCTCTGGGCGTGTATCTGCCCCTGATCACCACCAACTGCACCATCTTGGGTGTGACCATCCTGAACATCGACAACGGCTACAGCTTCATCGAGAGCATCGTCTGCGCCGCCGGCGCCGGTATTGGCTTCCTGGTTGCCATGGTGCTGTTCTCCGGCGTGCGTCGCCGTGTTGAGATGGCTATGCCTCCCAAGTGCTTTGAGGGGCTGCCCATCACCCTGGTGTCTGCCGCTATGGTCGCTATGTCCTTCATGGGCTTCGGCGGCATCGTGCAGAGCATCTTCGGTGTCTGATAGGAGGGGAAGTAGAGTATGAATCCGATTTTAATGGCAATTCTGCTGGTCACCGCTGTGGGTCTGGTGGGCGCCATCATTCTGGTCGTCGCCTCCATCGTCATGTACGTCCCCGTGGATGAGCGTGTGGAGCAGATCACCGCCGCTCTGCCCGGCGCCAACTGCGGCGCCTGCGGCTGCGCCGGCTGCGCCGACTACGCCAAGACCATCGTGGAGGACGGCAACGCGGTCAACAAGTGTATCCCCGGCGGCGCCGCCGCTGCCCAGGCTATCGCCGGCATCATGGGCGTGGAGGCTGGCTCCACCACCCCCATGAAGGCTGCCGTCCGCTGCGCCGGCACCTGCGACAAGACCGGCAAGCGGTACGAGTTTGAGGGTCTCCAGAGCTGCCAGGCCGTCAAGGGCCTGTACGGCGGCGACGGACTGTGCCAGTTCGGCTGCATGGGCTACGGCGACTGTGTCAAGGCCTGTGCCTTCGACGCCATCCACATTGAGAACGGTGTGGCCAAGGTCAACCGGGACAACTGCACCGGCTGCGGCGCCTGCGCCGCCGTGTGCCCCAACCAGGTCATCGAGATTGTGCCTGCGCACAAGCGTAAGCCTGTGGTGTCCTGCCGCAACCAGGACAAGGGCGCCGTCACCCGCAAGGCCTGCTCCGCCGGCTGCATCGGCTGCATGAAGTGCGCCAAGGCCTGCCCCAAGGAGGCCATCACCGTGGAGAACAACCTGGCCTACATCGACCAGTCCAAGTGCGTGGGCTGCCAGATCTGCGTCAAGGAGTGCCCCGTGGGCGCCATTGTTGTTCCCGCCAACCTGTAATTGCATCCAGTCTGAAAAAATCCGGAGTCCGTTTGACGGGCTCCGGATTTTTTTTGTTGGGAGTTGGGAATTGACGTTGGCTGGGGGTGTGCAGGGGCTCACATTGTGCACCCGCATGGCAGAGTTGTCTTTCGTGCTTTGGGTTGGAACCGAACTCAGTCCCAGGCGGAGCGAGGCGAAACGCAGTTTCGCAGGAAGTTCTTTGCCAAGCTTTCTTACAAGAAAGCGGGGTTCCGCCTGCGGGCGGGTTTCTTTTCTCGGCGGGAGAAAAGAAACCAAAAGACCGCCGGGGGTCCGCGGGGAGCAGATGGACTTGGCCGTGCTGTGCCAGCCCGTCCAAGGTCCATATCCCCGCTCTCCCCCCGGGCCACCATGGGTGGTCGAACAAGCCTGTGCCGGGGCTTATCCAAGGACTCTTCCGCAAATCCCCCCGGCGGGGCGGCTCCACTGTGTTGTCCGGCTATTCTCCCGCCCGCGCCTCCCAGGCGCTCTTTTTTATGTAACCTTTGGCCTGTTCTTCTATAGCAAATATCCGCCGGGTTGCTTCCTGGATGAATATTTCTGCCATCAAAGGGAAGGAGCGCAAGCAGCGCCAGTCTGTGCATTCGGGTGGAAAATGAGACGTTTCTTTCCTAAAACCCCCGCACAAAGGCTCTTGTTTTCTGAGCGGAATCTACTGTCCTCCATAAAAGGTGATTCGACCACCTATGGGGGACCGGGGGAGAGCGGGGATATGGACCTGGGCCAACGGCCCAGTCCATCTGCTCCCCGCGGACCCCCGGCACGTTTTTGGTTCCTTTTGTCGTGCAACAAAAGGAACCCGCCCGCAGGCGGCACTACTTTCTTAGAAGAAAGTAGGCAAAGAATTTTCGCGGAAAGCTCCGCTTTCCTTCTCGCCGCCTGGAAGTAAGATTTGATTCCCCACCCCAGCACGAAAGAGAGCTTATCCGCAGACGAATTTCCTTTCCTGAAAGAAAGGGGCAGGGGTTAAATGATAAAAATAATGGGCCGATGGAAACATCGGCCCACAACGGTAAATTCTCTGATGGCCGCCGCCACCGTGCCTTCCCGCACGCCCAGCAGGGCATGAGACAGCACCAGGGACAGCACAGCGGCAATCACCGCCATGGACACGTCAAAGCACACCTTGGTCAGGCCGAACTCCGTGTGCCAGCGGAATACCACCGCCCGGACAAAGGACTCGCCGGGCAGCATCACCACGTCGGCCAGCATCTCCATGTAAACGCCCACCGCCAGAATGGCGCAGCCAATCAGCAGGTAAACCACCTCCATCAGGTAGACCTCCGGCTGAATGAACCACAGCAGGCTCATGTACAAATCAATAAACCACCCAAACGCCACAGAAACCGGGATCTGCAGGGCATGCTCCGGCGCGAAATTCCGCCCCAGAATTACCAGCTGCAGCACGATCAGCAGCAGGCTGAACAATATGGTAAACTGCCCCAGGGTGAGGGGGAAATTCAAGCTGAGCACATAGGGAATCGAGGAAATGGGCGAGGTGCCCAGCTCCGCCTTGGTGATCAAGCTCACCCCAAGCGAGTTGATAAACAGTCCAATCAGAAATACCAGATAACGCTTTGCCTTTTCCACCGGGTTGACACGGCTCCTTTCTCCTTCTCTGTCTTCCACCGCCCGCAAAAATGCAATTTTTAGGTGAAATGTTGTTTTGCTGCGGGGGCAGATAAAAACACACCCGTCCATACTACCAGCTATTTCATGGGTTGTCAATGGGAAAGACCCTCTTTTTCCCGGGAAATGGATGGTGCACTGATCTGTCGTAATGTTGGGATAGGAGAGGGAGAAAGGGAAAATTTAACGAATCTTTGGAAAATCTTAACCTTCCTGCCAGTGGGCTCTTAAACTTTGCTTGTTATACTCAGGGCAACAAATGTGAGGGGAGGAACATGGGATGGCACAATCCGTTATGTTTCTGATGACCTGTGCGGCTCTGGCTGGAGGACTGATGACCCTGTGGGGGAGCTGGTATCTGATTACGGCGGTGATGTCCTGGCGAAAACCCATGGACTATGGCAGACACAAGCCCACCACCCGTTTCGCGGTGGTGATTGCCGCCCGGAACGAGGCGCTGGTGATCCCCCAGCTGGTGGGCAGCCTGATGGAACAGAACTATCCCCGGGAGCTGTATGACGTGTGGGTCATTCCCAACAACTGCACCGACAACACGGGGGAGGCCGCCCGGCAGGCGGGGGCCCGTGTGCTGGACTGCACCGTGCCGGTGAAGAGCAAGGGTGAGGTGCTCCGGTTTACCTACCGCTCCCTGATGGGAGAGGGGTACGACGCCTTTGTGGTGTTCGATGCGGACAACGTGGTACATCCCGACTTCCTGCGGGAGATGAACAACGCTTACCGGGCGGGGGCGAGAGCGGCCCAGGGCTACCGGGACAGCAAGAACCCCTATGACACGGCGGTGTCCGGCTGCTCCTCCATCTACTACTGGATGATGAACCGGTTCCACAGCCAGGGTAAGGCGGGCATGGGCCTGTCCGCCCTGATCAACGGCACCGGCTTCATGGTGGCCGCCTCTACCCTGGAGGCTATGGGCGGCTGGCAGACCCACACCATCAGCGAAGATTTGGAACTGACGGTGCGCTGCGCCATGGCGGGCGTGAAGGTCTGGTGGGCCCCAAAGGCCATTACATACGACGAGCAGCCCATGTCCATGTCTGAGTCGGTGAAGCAGCGCAAGCGCTGGTGCAGCGGCACCCTCCAGGTGTCCCAGGACTACCTGCCCCAGGTGGGACGGGGCCTGGCCACCCCTCAGGGGGGACTGCTGACCGATCTGGGCAGCACCATGCTCATCCTGCCCTACCAGGTAGCAGCCCTGGGCAACCTGATTCTGGCGGCCCTGGCGGCGGGAATGGCCACAGGCCGGTTCTCCCCCCTGGCGTTTGTGGGGATGCTGGTCCTGCAGCTGGGCATGACCGCTCTGGGCTCCACCGCAGCGGCGGCCCTGGTGATTACCCTGGAGGATCGCTGGGATTCCCGGCTGCTCCCCGCCCTGGGGCTGTACTGGCTGTTTGTATTCAGCTGGCTGCCCATCACCCTGGGCGCCTACCGGCGGAAAACCACCGTCTGGGAAGAGATCCGCCACACGCGTAGTATGAACCCCATGGCCATCCCCTCCGGCCGGAAGGTTTCATTCTAAATATAGAAAGCCGCCGCTCCCCTTTGGATGGGGAGCGGCGGCTTCATTTTTTAGAAATGGGTCAGGGCAGGGGCTCAAAGTCGCTGGCGGGGCGGCGGCACAGGGGGCAGACATAATCCTCGGGGAGGGTGTCGCCCTCATAGACAAAGCCGCAGACCTTGCACACGTAGCCCTTGGCCTTGGGGGCGGCGGGGGCTTCCTCCTGGGCGGGGGCGGCATCCTCGCCCCGGACGGAGGCGGCCAGGGTGTTGGCCAGGGCCTCCAGCTCGCTCTCCTGGCCGGGGGCCAGGGCGGACTTCAAAGTGATGGGGGCCTCCAGAACCTCCATGTCCTTCATGGAGCAGAGGATCTCACCCATGAGCTTGCCGCTGGTGGGGGCCCAGGAGCCGTTCTGGATCAGGGCCACCTTCCGGTTCTTCAGGGCGTGGTGGGCCAGGTCCCGGAGCAGATTCTCCATGGAGACGAAGATCCCGTTGTTGTAGGTGGTGGAGGCGAAAACCAGGTGGCTGTACCGGAAGGCCTCGGCCAGGATCTGGGAGTAGTGGGTGATGGAAGCATCGTACATATTCACGGGGATGCCCTGCTCCGCCAGGCGGCAGGCCAGGATGTTGGCGGCGTTCTCCGTGCCGCCGTAGACGGAGGCGAAGACGATGAGCACACCCTGGATCTCCGGCTCATAGGAGGACCACTTGGCGTACTTGTCCAGAATCAGGCCCAGATCCTTCCGCCACACGGGACCGTGGAGGGGGCAGACCATCTGGATGTCCAGGCCGGCGGCCTTTTTCAGCAGAGCCTGCACCTGGGGGCCGTACTTGCCCACGATGTTGGTGTAGTACCGGCGGTAGTCGTCCATCCAGTCCCGCTCAATGTCCAGCTCGTCGGCAAAGAGGGGGCCGTTGAGGGAGCCGAAGGAGCCGAAGGCGTCGGCGGAGAAGAGGATCTTGTCGGTGGAGTCGTAGCTGACCATCACCTCGGGCCAGTGCACCATGGGGGCGTTGACGAAGGTGAAGGAATGACGGCCGGTTTCGATCACGTCACCCTCGCCCACCAGCTGGATGTGCTTGGGATCCACGTTGTGGAACTGGTGGATCATGTTGAGGGACTTGCCGTTGCAGACCACGGTGGCCTCCGGATGGCGGAGGATCAGATCCCCCAGGGTGGCGGCGTGGTCGGGCTCCATGTGATGGACAAAGACGTAGTCCAGCTTCCGCTGGCCCAGCAGATGATCCAGGTTCTCAAAGAACTGAGCCTGGACGGCCCGGTCCACCGTGTCGAACACGACTGTCTTCTCGTCCAGCAACAGATAGGAGTTGAAGGACATGCCACGGGGCACGGGATAGGCGCTTTCAAAAATCGGGCTCTGGCGGTCATTGCCGCCCACCCAGAACAGATCGTGGGTGATGGCTCTGGTACAATGCATGTTAAACACCTCACAGCAATTGATCAGCGGCGGTCACATCCGCCGCTTGTTATCTCACAAAAGGTATTTTATCACAGATTTCCGGGGATGAATAGAGGGGCAGACAGTTTTTTCTCCCGGCTTCGGCAGGAAGCAGGTGGAAAAAGGGGTTGACAAAGTGTTGGCATATGTGGTAATATACCATTCGTCCCTGGTTGGCGTTGGCAACGACGAGGAGAGATGTCCGAGTGGTTTAAGGAGCCGGTCTTGAAAACCGGTGACTCGTCAAGAGCCGTGGGTTCGAATCCCACTCTCTCCGCCATCTTTTTGGGATGAACAAGTGAATGGATTTCCTGTTCTTACAGCCATGCAGAAGTACCCAAGTGGCTATAAGGGGCTCCCCTGCTAAGGGAGTAGACGGGTTAAACCGTGCGAGGGTTCGAATCCCTCCTTCTGCGCCAATAATGGGCACTGCTTCGTGAAGCAGTGCCCATTATTCAAACTTTACTTAGGAGGACTCTGTATGCCAGACTATAAGGCGATGTATTATCACTTGGCGGGACGTATGGCGACTGCTATCGATGCGCTGGAAGCGACCACCAATGCGTTGGTCGACATTACGGAAAAGCTGAAACTGGCGCAACAGACCACGGAAGAAATGTTTCTTTCCAGTTCTGATGACGATGAGGATTCTGTGGACAATATGTCAAAGTAAGCTGCGCTTACGGATAAACGTGTAAACGACCGTTTTTATTTTGAGGTTGTGTACGCACGCCTGCGGCGGATATCAATTTTGCAACAATCAGACATGCGGGAGCATGGTTCGCTTTGCTCTCGCATTTTTTCATCTCAAAACATGTCATCTGTCCGCTTCCTTGCTCATTTCGGCCTAAGAGCCGCCCCTAAGGGGCGTTTTCTCCCTTTGAAAAATCAACGTACCGTCACATTTGTCTCCATAGCCCATGAAAGCCGTCCCTGCAATTGACAGGGTCTTCTCCGTTCAATATCATGAAAACAGAGAGGGAGGACTGCCGCCTCCGTGCATGGCGGCGTGTTCTGTGGCGGTTAGACGGTTGGCGTAACCATGGAGGATGGGGTATGAGTGAATTTGCCATCCTGGGCACTTTACGCAGAAGGGCCCTGTATGCTTTTCTATTGGTCGGAGTGCTGGTTTTGGCTCTGGCCGCTGCGGCGAAATATGCCATCCCCATGGAGGGGATCCCCTGGCCGGATGTGGGGGATATGAACACCGGGTGGTACTATGAGGAGGAGGGGGAGCTGAACCCGGTGGGTCAGCTGCCCTGCCAGGTGGAGCACACCGGCGACAAGTTATATCTGGTTCACGATCTGGACGGGGTGGCACTGGGTGCGGGGGATGTGCTGGCGGTGCAAACCCGGTATCAGTCCATCCGGGTGTGGGCAGACGGGACGCTGGTTTATGAGAGCGCCCAGGGCCAGGAGTATGCCCTGAGCAGCATGTGGCATTTTATCCCGGCGGAGTTCGTTCAGGGGGCGGATTCTCTTCGGCTTGAACTGACCAAATACGATTCCGCTTCCGAGTGGAACCTTTTCCCGGTGCTGCAGGATCATCCCGCCGCGGTGGCAGCATATTTGCTTGCGGATCATCTGCCCGCCATTTTGATGTGGATTTACTGCATGGTGCTCACCCTGCTGCTGGCAGTCATTCTGCTGTTCCTATGGGTGCGGAAGATTCCGGGGGGCAGTCTGGTGCTGGCGCTTGCGGCATTCATTTTTCTGTCCGGGACGTGGATTCTGCTGGATTCCAAGGTCACCACAGTCATGGGAGGCAACTATGCCATGACGTACTTCTTGAGTTACAGCGCATTTTATCTGCTGCCCATCCCACTGCTGTTTTATTTCCAACTGATGCTGGAGGAGCGGAACCGGTTTTTGCAGGCGCTGACCTGGATTACCATGGGCAACGCAGGGCTTTGGATGCTGCTGCATCTGCTGAGTGTGGTTTCCATCCGGGATACGGTGGTGACGGTCCATGGGATTATCTTGGTGTTTCTGGCGGACTTTATTGTGGAGCTGCCCAAGTGGAGGGAAGAGCGCAGAAAAAACCGGCTTACATATACGTTTTGGGGAATTCTACTGGTTTTTGCGGCGGCGGCGGTTTCCATCGGGCTGTATTATGCCGGGCTGCTGCCCCCCACCAACAGCGCTGTGCTGTATGCCTGGGGCCTGCTGGCGCTGATCCTGTGCATGATTATGGATACGGTAGCCATGTTTGGGCGGGTATGGAAGGAAAGACGGCATATGGAGATCTACCGCCAGCTGGCCACGGAGGACAGTATGACCGGGCTAAGCAACCGCAACGCCTATGAGCTGCGGCTGCGGGAGCTGGTTTATCATCCGCCGGGTGAGCTGGGAATGGTGCTGTTCGACATTGACCGGATGAAGTTTATCAATGACACCTATGGACATCACATGGGGGATTTGGTGATCGCTCTGGTGGGTCGGTGCATCCGCAAGGTGTTTGGGTCCTCCGGGGAGTGCTACCGCATCGGCGGTGATGAATTCTGCGTCATTTACACCGGTCAGATGGACATGAGTGCGAAATGTGACCGGCTGGACCAGCTGCTGGAGCGGGAAAACCACTATGATTTCCCGGTGAAGGTGTCCTGCGGTTGGGAATTGCGGGACCTTAAAGGCGAGGCATCCATTACCTTCCAGGACATATTGGCGCTGAAAACGGCGGCGGATGAGATGCTGTACCGACAGAAAAAGGCCCATGGCGGCAGACCATGAGATCAAAAAACGCTCTCTCACCGAAACCACATCCGGCTTCGGGGAGAGAGCGTTTTTCCAGTTAGCAGTTAGAAATTAGAGAAACGTATCTTTCGTGCTGTGTTTTGTAAGTTGTTTCTATCCTTAGGCGGAGCGGGGCGAAACGAAGTTTCGCACAAAATTCTTTGCCTACTTTCTTCTAAGAAAGTAGGTCCGCCTGCGGGCGGGTTTCTTTTCTCAGCGGGAGAAAAGAAACCAAAAGACCGCCGGGGGTCCGCGGGGAGCAGATGGACTTGTCCGTGCT
>CALXDY010000086.1 GCA_944387225.1 uncultured Oscillospiraceae bacterium
CGGCATCCCCCACGACAAGCTCAAGGGCAAGACACTGGCCATGATCTTTGAGAAAAACTCCACCCGCACCCGGGTCTCCTTCGAGACCGGCATGTACCAGCTGGGCGGCCACGCTCTGTTCCTGTCCAGCAAGGAGAGCCAGATCGGACGGGGCGAGCCGGGGGAAGGCACCGCGCGGGCGCTGCTGCGCTACTGCGACGGCATCATGATCCGTACCTTCGATCAGGAAGAGGTGGAGACCCTGGCCGCCCACGCCAACATCCCCGTCATCAACGGCCTGACCGACTTCTGCCATCCCTGCCAGGTGCTGGCCGACCTGATGACCGTCCGGGAGCACAAGGCGGAGCTGGAGGGCCTGAAGATGTGCTACATCGGCGACGGCAACAATATGGCCAACTCCCTGATCGTGGGCGGCCTGAAGGTGGGCATGGAGGTGGCCGTGGCCTGCCCTGAGGGCTATGAGCCCCACCCCGACGTGCTGGCCTTCGCCAAGAGCGATCCCAGCTTCCGCTTCACCCTGTGCCGGGATCCCAAGGAGGCCGCTGTGGGCGCCGACGTGGTGTTTACCGACGTGTGGGCTTCCATGGGTCAGGAGGAAGAGAAGGCCATCCGGGAGAAGGCTTTCGCCGGCTACCAGGTCAACAGCGAGCTGATGGCCCTCACCAACCCCGGCTGCATGGTGCAGCACTGCCTGCCCGCCCACCGGGGCGAGGAGATCACCGCCGATGTCTTTGAGGCTCACGCCGACGAGATCTTCGACGAGGCCGAGAACCGTCTCCACGCCCAGAAGGCCGTTATGTACCTCCTCATGTCTTAACCGCTTTCTTGTAAGAAAGCTTGGCAAAGAACGTTTGCGGAAAGCTGTGCTTTCCTTCTCGCCGCCTGGGGTTGGGATTGGGTTCCGAATCCCGGCACGAAAGAGAATCGTTTCGGATGGGCCGATGAAATCATCGGCCCATCCTTTTTTCATTTCTTCCTTTAGCATGAAGGAGCGTGCCTCCTGCCCACATTTCGGGGCGTGACGGAGATAACAGGAAAAAGCCCCGCGATGGGGAGCGTCACGCGCTCCCGTCGCGGGGCTTCTGTTCCGGTTCCAAATCCTCACAGGCGTTGATATACAGCTCCTCACACTGCCGCTGGGCGGCGATAAGAAGATTTATGGCCTCCTCCGTGGCCCGGAACAAGGTCAGGTACAGTTCCCGATAGTCAGGCATAAATGCTCACCTCAGCTGCATTTTAACCTGAATCAGGTTAAAATGCAATACTCTGTTTCAGGTTATGACATACTTTTCCTGAGGTGAAGGCTATGAACAGACTGCGTGATCTGAGGGAGGACGCTGACTTGACGCAGACCCAGGTGGCGAAGGTGCTGGGGATGTCCCAGACAGGGTATTCCAAATATGAGACAGGGGAAAATGACATTCCCACCCAGGTATTGATCCGGCTGGCAGGGTATTACCACACGACTACAGACTATATCCTGGGCGTCAGCGACAAGCGGGAGCGGGACTAACTTACTTTCTTTTTAAGAAAGTAAGCAAAGAACGTTTGCGGAAAGCTGCGCTTTCCTTCTCGCCGCCTGGGGTTGGGATTAGGCTTCGAATCTCAGCACGAAAGAGAATTTACCGTTGCGGGCGCGGTGTACGTCCTATATATCTTTTGATATAGTTGCCTGGGGTGATGTTGATGAAACTGAGAATTCGGGATCTGCGGGAGGATGCCGACCTGACCCAAAAGCAGGTAGCGGACATGCTTCTGTGTGACCAGTCGTTGTATTCCAAGTATGAGCGGGGGGAGCGGGAGCTGCCCCTAGCATTAGCGGTGCGTCTGGCGGACTTTTATCACGTGTCTTTGGATTACCTGGTCGGCCGTGTGGAGGACAGGCGGAGGTTCCGTACCTGACGTCTGATTCTCATAACTTCAAGAACGCCCAGCACGAAAAAGAATCGTTTTGGATGGGCCGATGGTTTATCGGCCCATCATTTTTTAATCCCGAACGGCCCCTAAAACCCCCGCACAAAGGCTCTTGTCTTTTGAGCGGAATCTACTGTCCTCCATAAAAGGTGATTCGACCACCTATGGGGGATCGGGGGGAAAGCGGGGATATGGACCTGGGCCAACGGCCCAGTCCATCTGCTCCCCGCGGCCCCCCGGCACGTTTTTGGTTCCTTTTGTCGTGTAACAAAAGGAACCCGCCCGCAGGCGGAACTTCCCCTGGGCCGATGGAATCATCAGCCTGTATTTTGTGCAATATGTAATATATATATTAAATTTTACACTCATTATTTATTTACATTATCTAGTTTTTGTAGTAGAATAATCCTGTAACAGGGACATCTCTTACCCATATGCCGTCCCGGCAGATGGGGAAAAGGAAGGAACAGGGGCGGCGCACGGCTATGTACGGAAAGACGGATTGACGCGTCCGATCAAGTGGTCAGGAGGTGACGGCTGTGGAAAAAAGTTTTCGTGAAGCGAAATCCCACATGGTGATTCTGATCTTAGTTGTGTTGTGCATCGCCCTGGCCGGGGCTGGCATCTACGGATGGGTGGAGAACCTGGCATTGAGGGCGGCGGTGGAGGAGCTTGTGACGGAGCCGGGGGAGTACGATCCTGACGAGGGCATGGTTTATTCGCTGGCGATGTATGATCTGGACAGTATGTATGTCTTTTACGGGGATCTGTACGTTTTGGCGGAGGATGCGGCAAAGGAGCCAGAAAACCAGCAGCGGAGACTGGAACTGCAGTACAAGCTGGAGGGCATCGCCATGGCCCGGAGCCGCCCGGCATGGCCCATTATCTACAGCAATTTTATCCGGGTCTACGGTGACGGGGATGAGGAGCTGGAGGATACCGTCCGGGTGAAGATGGAACAGGGGCTGAAAAAGAGCCAGTGTTTCAGTGATTTCAGCGTTGTGGCTCAGCTGTCCCAGCAGGAGTTGGAGGAGCTGGCCGAACTGTTTGACGATATGAGCGCCTTCTTCCACCGGGGGAGCGGGGGCTTTGGGGAGCAGTTGTGGGCCCGGGACTTTACCAGCCCGGAATTCACCCATTCCCTGGAGGAGCTGGACGCTCTGCTGGCCCGTCAGGCCGCCCTCCTCCCGCTTTCTTGACCTGCTTTCTTGAAAGAAAGCCGCTTTCTTGTAAGAAAGCTTGGCAAAGAACTTCCTGCGAAACTGCGTTTCGCCTCGCTCCGCAAGTGGTGCATATGGGGGTGCCAACTCCCTGCACGAAAGAAAACGCTGCCGTTGCGGGCCGCTGGGGACAGCGGCCCCTACAAAAGAACGAAGCACCTCTTCCATGTGTATAGGGGACGATGTCCTCTGGGAAAGAGTGAAGAGCGGAGAGTGGAGAGATGCGTTCGCCGCCGCCATCCCGGTACAAAGGAGAATTGTTCCGGGCAAGAAAATCCCACGCAGGAAAGAAGGACTTTCTTGCGTGGGATCTTTTGCGTAATGAACCAGACTCTAGGCGTAGCCGTATAAAGTTCTTTGCCAAGCTTTCTTTCAAGAAAGCTTGTGGTCGGTAAAGAGCTTGTAGAGCTGGATGAGCAGGGTGGGGGCAACGGCCAGGGCCACGATCTCCTCCATGCAGGTGAGGTTGAACTGGGGCGCGACGAGGAACAGATCCTTCAGACCGGGCACGAACAGCACCAGGGTCAGCAGCACCACGCCGGCGAAGAAGGCGGCGATGGAGAAGGGGTTGGTGGAGAATTTCAGCCGGAAGATGGACTCCGCGCCCCGGCAGTTGAAGCCGTGGAACAGGCGGGCCAGGGTCAGGGTAGCGAAGGCCATGGTGGAAGCCAGGGCGGCGTTCCCGTCCTGGTAGCCCAGGTAGAAGGCGGCCATGGTGACGATGGCGATCAGCAGGCCCTGACCGCCGATGCGGCCCAGGAGGGGCCGGTTCAGGATGGGCTCCTTGGGGTCTCTGGGCTTCTGGTTCAGCAGGCCCCGGCGGGCGGGCTCCATGCCGATGGCGATAGCGGGGAGGGAGTCGGTAAGCAGGTTGATAAACAGCAGATGCACGGCCTCAAAGGGGGCGGGCAGGGCCATCAGGGAGGCGTACAGCACGCAGAAGATGCCGGCGGTGTTGCCGCTGAGCAGGAACTGAATGGCGTTGCGGATGTTGGCATAGACGCTGCGGCCATTGACAACCGCCTTAACGATGGTTGCGAAGTTGTCGTCGGCCAGAATCATGGAGGCGGCGTCCTTGCTCACCTCGGTGCCGGTGATGCCCATCGCCACGCCGATGTCCGCCTTTTTCAGGGCGGGGGCGTCGTTGACGCCGTCGCCGGTCATGGAGACAATCTTGCCCATCCGCTGCCAGGCGGAGACGATGCGGATCTTATGCTCGGGGGAAACACGGGCGTAGACGGACACCTTGGAGAGCACCTCGTCCAGGTCGGTGTCGCTGAGCTGATCCACCTCCATGCCGGACAGGGCCATGTCGCCCTCCTGGAAGATGCCCAGCTGCTTGGCGATGGCGGTGGCGGTAACCTGGTGGTCGCCGGTGATCATC
>CALXDY010000087.1 GCA_944387225.1 uncultured Oscillospiraceae bacterium
AGAAGTGCAAAGTCATCAAGCGCAAGGGCAAAGTCATGGTAATTTGCGAAAACCCCAAGCATAAGCAGAGACAAGGTTAATTGGAGGTGCTGTAATAAATGGCTCGTATTGCCGGCATTGATCTGCCTAAGGAGAAGAGAGTCGAGATCGGACTCACTTATATCTACGGCATTGGGCGCACCAGCGCCAACAAGATTCTGGCCGAGGCTGGAATTAACCCTGACACCCGCGTGAAGGACCTCACCGAGGACGACGAGGCCAAGCTGCGCGAGGTGATCGCCCACAACTACACGGTAGAGGGCGACCTGCGCCGCAACGTGGCGATGGATATTAAGCGCTTGACTGAGATCGGCTGCTACCGCGGCATCCGTCACCGCAAGGGCCTGCCCGTGCGCGGACAGCGCTCCAAGACCAACGCCCGTACCCGCAAGGGTCCCAAGCGTACCGTTGCCAATAAGAAGAAGTAAGGAGGGATACACATGGCTGCGAATACCAAGACCAAGAAAGTGGTGCGTAAGCGCCGCGAGCGTAAGAACGTGGAGAAGGGCCAGGTGCATATCCGCTCTTCCTTCAACAACACCATGGTGACTGTCACCGATCTGCAGGGCAACGCCCTGTCCTGGGCTTCCTCCGGTGGCCTGGGCTTCCGTGGTTCCCGCAAGAGCACTCCCTTTGCTGCTCAGACCGCCGCTGAGACGGCTGCCAAGGCTGCGATGGAGTATGGCCTGAAGACCGTTGAGGTCTACGTGAAGGGCCCCGGCGCCGGCCGTGAGGCCGCCATCCGGGCACTGCAGGCTGTGGGCCTGGAGGTCACCCTGATTAAGGACGTGACTCCTGTCCCCCACAACGGCTGCCGTCCCCCGAAGCGCCGCCGCGTCTGATTCGGAAGAAGGAGGTTATTGACACATGGCTAGAAATATGCAGCCCATTGCCAAGCGTTGTAAGGCTCTGAACCTGTCTCCCGCCGCTATGGGCTATGCCAAGAAGACTACCAACCGCAACCCCAAGGGTCAGATGCGCAAGAAGCAGTCTGAGTACGCGATGCAGCTGACCGAGAAGCAGAAGGTCAAGTTTGTTTACGGCATCATGGAGAAGCAGTTCCATATGTACTATGAGAAGGCTTCCCGTATGCAGGGCAAGACCGGCGAGAATCTGCTGACCCTCATCGAGCGCCGCCTGGACAACGTGGTGTACCGCATGGGCTTCGCCATGACCCGCCGTGAGGCTCGTCAGCTGGTGACCCACGGCCACTTCACCGTTAACGGCCAGCGGGTGGACATCCCCTCCTTCCTGGTGAAGGTGGGCGACGTCATCGAGGTTCGGGAGAAGAGCCGTTCCTCTGTGAAGTTTAAGCGCCTGCTGGGCGAGGACGCCATTGTGGTGAACGTGCCCAAGTGGCTGGAGCGCGCCAAGAACACTCTGGAGGGCAAGGTTGTTGCCATGCCCGCCCGGGAGGACGTGGACTTCCCCGTGGAAGAGCACCTCATCGTCGAGCTGTACTCTAAGTAAGAAACAAGTCCTGTGGGCCTTCGGCTTGTCCGGAGGCCCCGGGGTGTCTATAATCCATTCCCGATTGGATGGACTTCGACATCCCACGACCAAAAACTTAGACAACCCTCAGATATTGGTGAGCTGAATCAGACGGTGTATTCCACCGTCGAGAAAAGGAGGGTATCATAGCATATGGTAGAAATCGAAAAGCCCCGCATCGAATGCGTGGAGAGTCCTGAGGACAGTTCTTACGGCAAGTACGTGGTAGAACCTCTGGAGCGCGGCTACGGTACGACCCTGGGCAACTCTATGCGCCGTATCCTGCTCTCCTCCCTGCCCGGCACCGCGGTGACCGCGATCAAGATCGCCGGCGTGCAGCATGAGTTTTCCACCATCCCCGGCGTGAAGGAGGATGTGACGGAGATCGTGCTCAACGTCAAGAGCATCATCGCCAAGCTCCACTGTGAGGAGACCAAGACCGTGCACATTGAGGCTGCCGGTGAGTGTGTGATTACCGCCGGCGACATCAAGGCCGATGCCGATGTGGAGATTCTCAATCCCGATCTGCACATCGCCACTCTGGGCCCCGATGCTACGCTGAGCATGGAGCTGACTTTGTCCCATGGCCGCGGCTATGTCCCCGCCGACCGGAACAAGCCCGCCCAGACCGTGATCGGTCTGATCCCTGTGGACTCTATTTACACCCCTGTGCGCAAGGTCAACTACACCGTGGAGAACACCCGTGTGGGTGACGCCACGGATTATGATAAGCTGACCCTGGAGATCTGGACCGACGGCACCATTGATGCCCGGGACGCGGTCTCCCTGGGCGCCCGCATCCTCTGCGACCACTTCACCCTGTTCACCGACCTGTCCGAGACCATGGGCAGCCGGTCCACCGTGGTGGAGAAGGCAGAGACCCAGCGGGACAAGGTCATGGAGATGACCATTGACGACATGGATCTGTCTGTCCGTTCCTACAACTGCCTCAAGCGTGCCAACATCAACACCGTGGAGGATCTGATCTCCAAGACGGAGGAAGAGATGATGAAGGTCCGCAACCTGGGCCGCAAGTCCCTGGAAGAGGTCATCAACAAGCTGGCTATGATGGGCCTGTCCCTGGCCAGCGACGACAACAACGTCTGATCGGACAGATTCCAAGCTGGGGCAGCGAGGAAGGTATGTAACGTTCCGCTTCCCGCACCATTCGGTCTCCTTCGGGAGTGTCCCGGGCCGGAAACGGCCCAATGAACGAATTTATCTGGATCTCGCCACGCGAGGTCGAAGGAGTGTTTCACATGTCTCTGAAGAATCGTAAGCTGGGCCGCACCAGCGATCAGCGTAAGGCTATGCTCCGCGCCATGGTTACCTATCTGCTGGAGAACGGCCAGATCAAGACCACCGTCACCCGCGCCAAGGAGGTTGCTCCCGTGGCTGAGAAGATGGTCACCCTGGCCAAGAAGAACGACCTGGCCGCTTACCGCCAGGCTCTGGGCTTCATCACCAAGGAGGATGTGGCCAAGAAGCTGTTCCAGGAGATCGGCCCCAAGTACGCCGACCGCAACGGCGGCTACACCCGCATCGTCCGCATCGGGCCCCGTCGGGGCGACGCCGCTGAGATGGCCATCATCCAGCTGGTGTAATCCAATGAATTCCCCGGCTTTCTGCTGAAAGCCGTCGGGCCGAAGGGCCGCAGAAAGGAAACTTTCTGCGGCCCTTTTGCGTTGCCTTATCCTTGACAGCTGGGGAGAGGAACGGTAAAATGAAGGCACGTCGGAACTTCTTCAGTGCCTCTCCTTCCCTGCCGGAAGGGGAGGATAATAGGAAATCGGGTGCAAATCCCGAGCGATCCGGTCACTGTGAACGGGGAGCGAGCCGCATAAAGCCATTGTCTCCACAGGAGATGAGAAGGCGCGGCAAGCCAGGATCCGTCAGCCAGGAAGCCTGCTGAGGAAGGTCGATGGGAAGCTTCCGCAGAAAGCGATCCATCTGAGCCGAAGGGGTTTTTGCGCCCTTTTTCAGATGCCTGCCTTTTCCGTGGAAGGGCGGGCTTTTTTCGTCCTTTCCGGAACAGGGAGGCGCGGTGGTGCTGCTGCGGGGAGGAAAGGAGAACATCATATGAAACCATTCAAACCTACGGCCGCGCTGCTTGCCATTACTTTGGCGTTGGGGCTGAGCGCCTGCGCCCCATCTGCCGAATCCCCGGCCGTATCCTCCTCCGCCGGGGAGGGACAATGGGCAGACCCGGTGACGGTGACCAACTACGATTACCAGGGGCAGCCCGTTACCTATACCTATGACGCCGTTCCCCAGCGGGTGGTGGCGGTATATCAGGGCTGCATTGAGACGATGATCGCCCTGGGACTGGAGGATCATGTCATCGCCTCCTACGGCCTGGACAATGAGGTGAAGGAGGAATGGCAGGCCGGATTTGAGAAGATGCACTACAATGAGAATGTGTTTGCACCGGATAAGGAGACCATGGCCCTGCTGGAGCCGGACTTTATCTTTTCCTGGGGTTCCCTGTTTGGGGAGAAGAAGCTGGGCGATGTGGACTGGTGGAATGAACGGGGTGTGGGTACCTATATGAGCGGCAACACGGTGCCCGGGGGCAGCCGCACCCTAGAAAACGAGTATCAGGATCTCCTGAATATCGGGGCTATCTTCCGGGTGGAGGATCGGACTCAGGCGCTGGTGGACGAGATGCGCAGTCAGGTGGAGGAAATCACGGCGGCTGTAGCCGGACAGCAGCCGGTGCGGGTGGCTGTGGTGGAACCCATCAGCGGGACCATGACCAACTATGGGGAGGACTCCCTGGCCGGAGATATGGTAAAGGCTCTGGGAGGAGAGCTGGCCTGTCCCCAGGGGGGTGAAATCGGGAAGGAAAATTTGATTGCCGGAGATCCGGACGTGATTTTTGTGGTCTACATGGCCTACAGCGGGGACGACCCGGAAAGTGTCCGGCAGGAGCAGCTTTCCCTCATTCGGGACGACCCAGCCCTGTCCAGCCTGAAGGCGGTGCGTGAGGGCCGGATTCACCTGATCATGCTGGGGGACATGTACGCCAGCGGCCCCCGCACCATCGACGGGCTTGAGACCCTGGCTGCTGGGATGTATCCCCAGCTGAGTTGGTGAGAGGGGCCGGTCTGCTCCCCGCGGCGGCCTGGGGGCCCGTCTGTCTGGGCCTTGCGGGGCTGCTCATCCTCTCCTTGGGGGCAGCGGTGGGGATTGGAACCATTCCCATCCCTCCGGAGGACGTATACCGGACGGCGCTGTGGTGTCTGCTGGGGCTGGGCGACGGCAGCCAGTGGGGCAGCGGAGCGCTGTATGATGTGGTGTGGCTGATCCGAATGCCCCGGGTGGTGCTGGCGGCAGGGGTGGGAATGTCTCTGTCGGTGTGCGGAGTGGTGATGCAGGCGGTGGTACGCAACCCCCTGGCCGATCCCTATATTCTGGGCGTGTCCTCCGGGGCGTATCTGGGCGCTGCCCTGGCCTTGGGGCTGGGTCTGGGAGGGGCTGCCATGGGGCTGGCGGGCTGTGTGGGGGGCTTTTCCGCGTCCCTGGCTGTGCTGGCCCTGGCCCGGCTGGGGGGCCGGATTACGGCGGTAAAGCTGCTGCTGGCCGGCTCTGCCCTGAGCGCCGTGTGTGGAGCGGCGGCAAACCTGACGGTCTTTCTGTTCCATGACGACCGGGGGGCCGCTGCCCTGCTCCAATGGACGATGGGCGGCTTCGGCGGTGCTAGCTGGCCGGGAAATGGGCTGATGCTTGGGGTGACAGGACTGGGGGTGCTGTTTTTCTGGTCCCAGTTCAGAAGCCTGAACCTGTTGACACTGGGCGAAGAAGCGGCCATGACCCTGGGCCTGGAGCCCAGAAGCCGCCGGCTGCTTTACCTGCTGACGGCAGCCGTCATGGTGGGAATTTCAGTGTATCAGGCCGGGATGATCGGCTTTGTGGGGCTGATGATCCCCCATACGATCCGCCTGCTGTTTGGAGGCGACCACCGCCGGCTGATTCCCCTGTCCGCTCTGACCGGGGGGATTTTTCTGGTGTGGGCGGACGTGCTGTGCCGGGTGGTGCTGCCTGGAAACGAGCTTCCTGTGGGCATTCTCACTGCCCTGGTGGGGGCGCCGGTGTTTGTGGCCCTGCTGGCGGGGCGCTCCCGGAGAATGGAGGGGATGGGCTGATGTCATTGGAGGTTGAGCAGGTTGCCCTGGTTTTGGGCGGACATCCGGTGCTGAACGGGGTGTCCCTCCAGGCGGAGGAGGGCAGCATGGTGGGCATCATCGGCCCAAACGGCAGCGGGAAGAGCAGCCTGCTGCGGTGCATGTACCGGGTTTTACAGCCCAGGGAGGGCGCGGTTTTCCTGGATGGCCGGAATCTAGAACAGATGACGGCCAGACAGGCGGCTCAAAAGCTGGCCGTGGTGGCCCAGCACAACGACTGCCCCATGGATATGACAGTGGAGGAACTGGTGCTCCTGGGCAGGTCGCCTTATAAGCGGGCTCTGGAAGGGGACAGCCGGGAGGATCGGCAAATCGCGGCGGAGGCCTTGTCGGCGGTGGGATTGGAAGGACTGGCCCGACGGCGGCTGGATACCCTTTCCGGTGGGGAGCGCCAGCGGGCGGCCCTTGCCAGGGCTCTGGCACAACAGGCACCGTATCTGCTGTTGGACGAGCCCACCAATCATTTGGATGTGGGCCACCAGCTGCAGCTGATGGAGCTGGTGAAAGCCTTGCCGGTGACGGTGGTGGCGGTGATGCACGACTTCAACCTGGCCGCCATGTACTGTGACCGGCTGTGCCTGATGAATCATGGGGCGGTGGCCGCGGCGGGAACCCCCGCCCAGGTGCTTACCCCCCAGCGGATCCGTGAAGTGTACCAGGTGGAGGCCCAGGTGTGGCTGGACGAGGAGGGACGGCCGGTGGTGCGCTGCCTGCCGGTGCGACCTCATGGGTCTGACAGCGTGTCGGAACGGGGATGAGATTCCCGAATATGGAGCTGCACCTGAACAAAAAAGATCCCCGGGGAGGTTCCTCCCCGGGGATCGGTCGTGTATCAGCTTTTTTCCTCAAAGGACGCGCCGCAGTTGCGGCAGGTGACGGTGATCCGGCCCTTGCCTCTGGGCACCCGGAGCTGCTGGCCGCAGCTGGGGCACTTGAAGTAGCAGTGCTCCTTGTCCCGGTGGACAGTGCGGCGGAACCGGTACCAGCGAACCGCTGGTGTAATCAGTTGGAGAAATTTTGCGTTTTCGCTGCGCCGGCGGGCGGCGTTGCGGGAGAGCATCCGGTACAGGGCCACCGCCAGAAACAGCAGGGTGATCCAGTACAGGGGATCCAGCCGGGTAATCACATAGATCAGGTAAAGAACCACATAGGTCAGGATCAGGGCGATATTCAGCTGGTCGTTCCCGTAGCGGCCGTACATAAAGCGCTGCAGTGCGTTGCGAATCATAAACGAGCCTCCTTGCCTGCGCGGAATCGAGAGGGAAAGCCTCCCGGCCAGGTGGCATACAGAAAATGTCATTACAACAATGATACTCAAAGCCCGTGAACTCGTCAAGGAAGCATTCGTAAACAAAATGTAAATTGTACCCTGAATTTTCCGAAAAACAGGGAGGAAAGGGAGGTTTTTCTTGACGGAGAAGGGGGCAGACCATATACTGTCAGAGAGGAAAAGGAGGGGGCATATGGCGTCAAAAACGGAATTGCTGGATCGGTGTGCCCGCAGCGGGGAGGAGCGTATGCTCCTTGCCCGGGTGCTGGATAAACTGGAGCTGGCGGAGCACAGAGGGGCGCCGGCCCACAGCCCCTTCCTCTCCCCTGGAGAGCAGGCGCTGGTATCCGATCTGCTGGCCCGGTGCGGCCATCCCAGACACCTGTTTTTTGGGGGCTATGAGGGGTCGGAGCGGAACATTTGCTGTTTTCTGCCCCAATGGCAGGAGCCGGAGGACGTACTGGAGGATGAGCAGGGCCCCCTGGCGGCGCTGGAAGCTGTTTTTCCGGCGGATGCCGATCTATCCCACCGGGATATTCTGGGGGGGCTGATGGGCCTGGGCATTACCCGGGAAAAGCTGGGGGACATTTTGGTGGATCAGGGCCGGTGCCAGGTAGTGGCACTGCGGGAGGCGCTGCCCATCCTGCTCAGCCAGTGGGACTCCGCCGGCCGCTGGCGGCTGAAGGTGCGTCAGCTGCCCCTGGGAGAGCTCTCTCCCAAGCCCCCTCAGGTACGGGTCATTCGGGACACGGTGGCTTCCCTCCGGCTGGATGCTGTGCTTGCCGCCGGGTTTTCGACCTCCCGGGGAAAGGCGGGGGAGCTGGTTTCCGCCGGACGGGTGTCCGTCAATCACCGGGAATGTACCAAGGCGGACCATCCGGTGGAGCAGGGGGACGTGCTGTCCTGCCGCGGCCTGGGAAAGTGTGTGGTAAAGGAAGTACTGGGCCAATCCCGAAAGGGACGCATGATGATCCTGCTGGAACGATATATTTAAACGGAGAAAAGGAGACCGTTCATGGAACAGGTTAAGATCGACCGCATCAACGAGCTGGCCCGAAAGGCCAAGACGCCGAAGGGGCTGACGCCGGAGGAGACGGCGGAGCGGGACGCCCTCCGCCGGGAATATGTGCAGGCCGTCCGGGCCAATCTGGAGGCACAGCTGGCCAACACCTATATCCAGGAGCCCGACGGTACCCGCCGAAAACTGGAAAAGCGGAAGTAACGGGGAATCTCGTTGACAGATGGGGAATAATCTGCAATAATGACGGAGGAAATCCACTGAACTTTTATCATAGGAGGCCGCTATGGCTAACATTCGTTTTGTGACCGATTCCGCTGCCGATATCCCCCGCAGCTTGTGGGAGGAGCTGGGTATCCAGGTACTCCCCTTCCCCATCGCCATGGGGGTAAAGGAATATCAGGACGGCTATGATTTCACCCCGGAGGAGTTCTACCGCATGCTGCTGGAGGCTCCTCAGATTCCCACCCACGCCCAGCTGAACCCCTTCGTGTTCAGCCAGTGCTATGAGGGGGCTTATCGGGAGGGCGTCACCGACCTGATCTATACCGCCATCAATTCCAAGGGCTCCGCCACCTACGGAAACGCCATCCAGGCCCGGGAGGAGTTTTACGAGGATCATCCCCAGGCCAAGGAGACGTTCCGTATTCATATTATCGATTCCCACAACTACACCATGAGCTATGGCTGGGCGGTGTATCAGGGGGCGCTGATGGCCCGGGAGGGCAAGGACGCCGAGGAGATCGTGGCCTACATCCAGGACTGGGTGGATCATGTGCGGGTGCTGTTCGCGCCCCTGACCTTGCGGTTTGCCAAAAAATCCGGACGGATCTCCGCTGCCGCCGCATTTGTGGGAGAGGCTCTGGGCCTGAAGCCCATTATGACCTTTGAAAACGGGGACTCCAAGGTGCTCAGCAAGGTGCGGGGGGAGAAGAACGTCATTCCCGCCATGCTGGAGCTGTGCCAGAAGACCCGCCAGGAGGGCACCCCCTACCTGGTGATCCACGGTCAGAGCCTGGAGGCCGGGCAGAATCTGGAGGCCGCCTGTACCCAGGCTTTTGGACAGGTGCCGGAGATGAGCTACGGCATCGGCGGCGTCATCGCCATCAACGCCGGCCCGGATCTGATCGGACTGGTCTATCGGGAAAAATAATAAAAGGGCTCTGCTCCGGGAAAGCTGGAGCAGAGCCCTTTCTGCGTCAAAACTGTCAAAATTTATTTGGGGAAAGTTCAAATAAGGCGTGATAATTCTTCACGCTTTCTTCATAATTATCCGCTATACTTGCCCTGTAAAAAAGAGAAACCCCCTTTGGTTACAAGGAGTGATTTAGAATGGAACGCAACGAGTTCAATTTTTATAACAGTGAGAATGACGGCTACCGCGGCGGATTCGGAGATTACAGCGATCCCAACCCCGTACAGCCTGTCCCTTCTGCCCCGGACGGAAAGAAGCCCCGCCGTCCCATTTCCAAGCGGGCCATCGCCCTGGTGCTGACCTGCGCCCTGGTGGGCGGCGGAGCCGGTGTAGGCGGTGCGGCCCTGTACAACAACATGAGCCAACCGCAGACGGTGGTCTATCAGGGTGAGCGCCCCACGGTGGAGACGGTGGCCAACAGCAACAACGGCCAGCCCATGACCCCGGAGCAGCTCTACGCCGCCAACCTGGCCTCCTGTGTGGGTATTACGGTAAATACGACCGTGAACATCTACGGCCAGATCACCACCTCTGCCGCCAGCGGCTCCGGCTTCGTCCTCACCCAGGACGGCTATATCGTCACCAATTACCACGTGATCGAGGACGCGGTGGATGATTCCTCCGTCACCATTGAGGTCTCCTTCGCCAACGGCGACAAGTATACCGCCAAGCTGGTGGGCGGCGAGCAGGACAACGACGTGGCCGTGATCAAAATCGACGCCACCGGCCTGCAGCCGGTCACCCTGGGCGACAGCGACCAGCTGGTGGTGGGCGAATCGGTGTACGCCATCGGCAACCCCCTGGGCGAGCTGACCTATTCCCTCACCGACGGCATTGTGTCCGCCTTGGACCGTCTGATCACCACCTCCAGCACCAATGAGAACGGCCAGACTGAGACCACCACTCTGAACGTGCTGCAGACCAACTGCGCCATCAACCCGGGCAACTCCGGCGGCCCTCTCTTTGACAGCTACGGCAACGTGGTGGGCATCGTTTCCGCTAAGTACACCGAGTCCTCCTCCGGCGTCAGCGCCGAGGGCCTGGGTTTTGCTCTCCCCATCAACGACGTGAAGGAGATCCTCTCCGACCTGATCGAGCACGGCTATGTCACCGGCAAGCCCTACATGGGCGTCCAGGTGAGCACGGTGGGTGAGGAGCTGCAGCGCTACGGCATCCCCGCCGGCGCCGTGGTGGAATATGTGGCCGAGGGTTCCTGTGCCCAGAAGGCCGGGCTCCAGGTGGACGACATTATCATCGCCATTGACGATACCGCCATCGACTCCTCCACTGCCCTCACCGCTGCCCTGTCTACCGACTACAAGGCGGGAGACACCGCCACGCTGACGGTGATCCGCCAGCAGGAGGAGCAGAAGATCAGCATCACCTTTGACGAGAAGAACGCTGAGACGGAGGCGGCCAACCAGATACAGCAGTCCGGGAACAACACCCAGCAGTATCCCAGCTACAACTGGCCCTTCGGCAGCTTCGGTTGGTAAGCGCGGGCCCGCTCTTTCACAGCCTCAAGAGTGCATCAAAATGACCCGGCAGGAATTGCTTCGGCAGTTCCTGCCGGATTTTTGCGGTCTGATATGGAGAGGCTGATGCTTCCACATCCTCCGCCGGAATGGCCCGAAATGATGCTTTTGGCGCCCACGTTTCGATTTTCACAAAAACCACCCTGTTTTCCCCGGAAAAACCGCCCCATTTTCCGTAAAATGCTCTTGTTTCCAACGGGATGGATATGATAAGATAGTACCCGACGTTTGGAACGAATTTTAGCTGGATGATAAGGAGCGTACCATGATCACAGTTACCGATCTGAGCTTGAACTACAGCGGCACCCCCCTGTTCTCCCATGTGGATCTGCAGTTTCTGCGGGGCAACTGCTACGGCATTATCGGTGCCAACGGCGCGGGTAAGTCCACCTTTCTGAAAATCCTGTCCGGCGAGCTGGAGCCCAGCACCGGCGAGGTGTCTATCCTGCCTAACATCCGCATGTCCGTACTGAAGCAGAACCAGAACGCTTACGACGCCTATAACGTGATGGACACCGTCATCATGGGCAATCAGCGTCTGTATGACATCGGCAAACAGAAGGAGGCTCTGTACGCCAAGGAAGAGATGACCGACGAGGACGGTATGCTGGCCTGTCAGCTGGAGGAGGAGTATGCCGAGCTGGGCGGCTGGGAGGCGGAATCCGACGCCAGCCGCATCCTCCAGGGTCTGGGCATCGGCACCGACCTGCATTACAACGACATGGCCACCCTGGATGCCCGGCTGAAGGTGAAGGTGCTCCTGGCCCAGGCTCTGTTTGGCAATCCCGACCTGCTGATGATGGACGAGCCCACCAACAACCTGGATATCGACGCCATCAACTGGCTGGAGGACTTTCTGCTGGACTTTGAGGGCACCGTCATCGTGGTCAGCCATGACCGCCATTTCCTGAACACGGTGTGTACCCACATCGTGGACATCGACTACAACAAGATCAAGATGTATGTGGGTAACTACGACTTCTGGTATGAGTCCTCTCAGCTGGTGCAGCAGCTGATCAAGAACCAGAACAAGCGCAACGAGGAGAAGATCAAGGAGCTGCAGGACTTCATCTCCCGGTTCTCCGCCAACAAGTCCAAGAGCAAGCAGGCTACCGCCCGCCGAAAGCTGCTGGACAAGCTGACGGTGGAAGAGATGCCTGCCTCCTCCCGCCGCTATCCCTGGGTGGGCTTCGCCCCCGACCGGGAGGTGGGCAAGGACATCCTCTTTGTTACCGACGTGAGTAAGACCATCGACGGGGTAAAGGTGCTGGACAAGGTGTCCTTCATCGTCAACCACGGGGACAAGATCGCCTTTGTGGGTGACAATGAAAATGCCCACACCGCCCTATTCAAGATCCTGGCCGGAGAGATGGAGCCTGACGAGGGCACGGTGAAGTGGGGCCAGACGGCCACCTTCTCCTACTTCCCCAAGGACAACACCCCCTATTTCGAGGGCTGCGACGACAACCTGGTTCAGTGGCTGCGCCAGTATTCCAACGATCCTCAGGAGCAGTACCTGCGGGGCTTCCTGGGCCGGATGCTCTTCTCCGGCGATGAGGTGTACAAGCCGGTGAAGGTGCTCTCCGGCGGCGAGAAGGTGCGGTGTATGCTGTCCCGGATGATGCTGTCCGGGGCTAATGTGCTCATGCTGGATCAGCCTACCAACCACCTGGATCTGGAGTCCATTGCCGCGCTGAACAACGGCCTGGAGGCCGTCAAGTGCAACGTGCTGGTGTCCTCCCACGACCACCAGCTGGTTCAGACTGTGTGCAACCGGATCTTTGACTTTACCGCTGAGGGAAAGCTCATTGACCGCCTCATGTCCTACGACGAGTATCTGGAGAGCCAGACGCCCCAGTAAGTGCTCGTCCTGTTGTGAAAATATTCCCTCTTCGGCCTTTGCCGGAGAGGGAATTTTACATTTCGGGAGAAAATGAGTGGTTTTCGAAAAATTACTGTAAAATCCAGTTGACGCGGAGAATTTCCTTCCCTATAATGCTATATAGAGAAGTTTCGGATTTGAGTACAGAGGGGTAGAAATGCCATGGGAGTATCTGTGCCCGGGCCGGCGGGGATCGGCCTGAATCAACTGAAAACAATCCAGGCACGACCTGCGGGAAGACGATGACGTTTTCTGGCGGGTGGTGCCTGTTCCGTTTTTTACGGTAGATATCTGGAACTATTGTGTGAACATGTGAGAAAACAGGAGGAATTTCCAAAATGCAAATGACAGACTTTTTAGGTCTGCTGGGAGGACTGGCGCTGTTCCTGTACGGAATGCAGATGATGAGCTCCGGTCTGGAGGCTGCCGCCGGCAGCCGGATGAAGCAGATTCTGGAGCGGTTGACAGCAAACCGATTTCTGGGTGTGCTGGTGGGCGCGCTGATCACCGCGGTGATCCAGTCGTCCTCCGCCACTACCGTCATGGTGGTGGGCTTCGTCAACGCGGGTATGATGACGCTGAACCAGGCGGTCTGGATCATCATGGGCGCCAATATCGGTACCACCGTTACCGGCTTGCTCATCGCCCTGGATGTGGGTGAGCTGGCTCCTCTGTTTGCCTTCGTGGGCGTGGCCCTGGTGGTCTTTGTGAAAAAACCTCAGCTGCAGCATGTAGGCCAGATTCTGGCCGGCCTGGGCGTGCTGTTTATCGGTATGGACATGATGAGCGGGGCTATGTCTCCCCTGCGGGAATCGGAGTCCTTCATCAATCTGATGTCCACCTTCTCCAACCCCCTGCTGGGCATCCTGGCTGGTACCGGCTTTACTGCCGTCATTCAGTCTTCCTCCGCATCGGTGGGTATTCTGCAGGCGTTGGCCAACAGCGGCGTGATTCAACTGTCCAGCGCGGTGTTCGTCCTCTTCGGTCAGAATATCGGTACCTGCGTCACGGCTGTGCTGGCCTCCATCGGCACCAGCCGCAGTGCCAAGCGGACCACTCTGATCCACCTGATGTTCAACATCATCGGCACCATTATCTTTACCAGTCTGTTTATTACCTTCCCCATCGCCCATGTGATCGACGGCACAATTGTGCTGCCCGGCGAGTTTGGACAGACCCTTTCCAATATTCTGCCCTCCAGCCCCGCGGCTCAGATCGCCATGGTGCATACCAGCTTCAATATCATCACCACCATTCTGCTCCTGCCCCTGGGCAACTATCTGGCCAAGGCGACCACCCGTATCCTGCCTGAGCTGCCCGGAGATCAGGAGGGGCAGATGCATCTGGAGTACCTCACCCCTGTCCAGGTCAGCAGCAAGGACGGCGGCCTGGGTGTGTCCGCCATCTATATGGATCAGCTCCAGCATGAGCTGCGGCGGATGATGACCATGGCCCTGAACAATGTGGAAGCCAGCTTCCGCTCTGTCCTGAACAGAAGCGTGGACGAGCAGGAGAAGATGGATCAGGTGGAGGAGTACCTGGACTACCTGAACAAGGAAATCTCCCTCCATGTGTCCAAGCTTATTGCCTATGAAACCAATGAGCAGGCATCCGCTGTGATCAGCAGCTACTTCACCATCTCCGGCAATATTGAGCGGATCGGTGACCATGCCAACAACCTGGCGGGCTATACCCAGATGCTGCTCCGTCGGAACATTTACTTCTCCGACGAGGCTCAGAAGGAGATCAAGGCCATGCAGGATATTTGCTGTGAAAGCATCGGCCGCCTGCTGGACCTGAACGCCAGCAGCCAGCCCTGGCTGGGACAGGTTGCGGCTCTGGAGCAGCGGATCGACGATATGACGGCGGAGTACCGCACCAACCACCTCCGCCGGATGAAGGACGGGACGTGCTCCGACGAGGCCTGCATTGTCTACTCGGAGCTGCTGACCGACTTTGAACGTATCGGCGACCATGTGCTCAATATCGCCGAGGAAATGGCAAAGGTCAGGGAGCACATCTGAATCACGGGATACAGACGGCGGCGGATGCCTGGCATCCGCTGCCGTCTGTTAACATAAACCTTAAGATTTTTGAAAATGTAACCCGCGCCCCCTTGAACCATCCCCCAAAATTCGATATACTTATGAAGCATCACTCCAGATCCGAGGGGAAAGACGGCGAAATGTGGGGGAAAAGGTAGAACCCTATGTTTCCTCTGACGCTGGGGATTCGGACAAATCATCCAACAGACAATGGGAGGGATTTCTCTGGCACAGACAATGTCATCCGTCCGGCGGGGCGCACCCCAGAGGGGACGCAGGGTCAGCAGCCCGCCGCCGAAGCGCAGACGGAGAAAGCACTCCCTTTGGTTCCGGCTGTATATGCTTCTTGTGGTAATTTCGGCGGTGATCGTTACGGTTTATGCCGGCGTCCGCCTTGCCACGCAGCCGCCTCCCATTCCCGAATCCCCCGTGGTTCAGCCTCCCGCTGGGACGGAGGAAACCGATGGGGAGCAGACAGACCCCAACGACCTGGTACGGCGGAAGGGCGTGTATAATTTCCTGCTGCTGGGCAAGGACGTGAAGGGCAGCAATACGGATACCATTATGGTGGTCAGCTACGACACGGAGAACAACCATGTGGGCATGATCTCCATCCCCCGGGACACCGCCGTCAATCGGGACTGGAGCCGCAACAAGAAGATTAACGCCGCCTACTACGGGGCGGGGCTGGACACATTGAAGGCGGAGATCCAGCAGACCTTCGGGATTCCCATTGACTACTACTTCCTCATTGACCTGAACGGGTTTATCGCCCTGGTAGATGAGCTGGACGGTGTGGAGGTCTATATCCCGGAGGATATGAACTACGACGATCCCACCCCCGGAGAGGAACTGCACATCCACTACACCAAGGGCACCCACTATCTCAACGGCCAGCAGGCCATGGAGGTGGTGCGCTTCCGGCACAACAACGATGGCAGCGGTTATACGGATGTGGGCCGCAGCGAGATGCAGCGTCAGGTGCTGTTGGCCCTGGTGGAGAAGGTGGTGTCCTGGAACTCGCTGACCAAGATCCAGTCCTTTGTCAATCTGTTCCAGACCTATGTGAAAACCGACTTCCCCTTTGAGAGCAGCGGGTTCTTCCTGGCGGAGGCGCTTCAGCTGGACTTCTCCACCGACATTACCCAGCAGACCCTACCGGGTCGGGGCGACGGCGTGTACGGCGGCTCCTCCTGGGTGTATATCTTCCAGGCGGAGGAGATTCTGCCCATTCTGAACGAACAAGTCAATCCCTACACCAGGGATCTGACGGAGGATGATCTGGATCTGCCCGTGGCTACCCGGTACTTACAGTAAACGAAAGAGGAGCACCGCTGTGCGGTGCTCCTCTTTGTTGTGAATCGGGTCAATTCTTGGCGTCGCCGTCCTGGATCAGCTGTACCCGGATCTCCAGCACACGGCGGTGCTCCACCTGGGTAACGGTGACATCCAGGCCCTCGGCCTGGAAGTGGTCGCCCATCTCAGGAACCCGGCCCACCTGCTCCATCACCCAGCCGGAGATGGTGGCGGCCTCACAGGTACCCTTGATGGAAAACAGGTCGTACAGGTCGTCCAGGTTGGCGGAGCAGGCGATGAGGTAGCTGCCGTCCTCCTGCTTGCGGAACAGCTCAATCACCTCGTCATGCTCATCCCAGATCTCGCCCACCAGCTCTTCCACAATGTCCTCCATGGTGGCGATGCCCTCGGTGCCGCCGTACTCATCCACCACCACGGCCATGTGGGCCTTGTTTTTCTGGAGGATGCGCAGCAGCTGGGAGATCTTCGTGTTACCGGTGGTGTAAAGCACAGGGGCCTTCAAATCGGCGATCTTGGTCTTGCCCCGGTAGCGGGCGGCGTAAAAGTCCTTTTCGTGGATCACGCCGATGATGTTGTCGATGCTGTCGTGGTAGATGGGCAGGCGGGAATAGCCGCTTTCCACAAATAGGGCGGCCACCTGCTCCATGGTGAAGTCGTCCTCCACCGCCACCAGGTCCACACGGGGGGTCAGAATCTCCGAAACCTCCAGGTCGTTGAACTCAATGGCGTTGCGGATCAGGTCACTCTCATGCTCATCCAGGCCGCCCTCGTTCTCCGCCTGGTCCACCATGCCCACCAGCTCCTCCTCGGTGATGCCCTCCTCCCTATCGTTGCGGAACACGATGGACAGCAGGCGCTTCCACTGGGTGAACAGGAAGTTGGCGGGGGTGAGGACAAGCAGGAATACCCGCAGCAGGGGCGTGGCGAAAATGGCCCAGGCCTCGGGATGCTCCTTGGCCAAACTCTTGGGGGAAACCTCGCCGAAGATCAGGATGACAATGGTCAGCACGGTGGCCGACACGGTGGGGCCCCGCAGCTCGCCGATGAGCTTGATAAACAATACGGCGCCGATGGTGGTGGCCACGTTGTTGACGATGTTGTTGCCGATGAGGATGGTGGACAAAAGTTTGTCATAGTCCTCCGCCACGGCCAGGGTTCTGGCGGCCCGGCGATCCCCGTTTTCGGCGCGGTTTTTCAGTCGGATGCGGTTGAGGGAGGTAAAGGCGGTTTCTGTGGCGGAAAAGTAACCCGACATGGCGATCAGGGCAATCAGAGCCACAATCATGACTGCATTACCGGTACTGTCCATTTTGGACGAATCAACTCCACTTTCTATATTGGTTTTCAAACCTCTTTAGGTTTGATTTAGTACACAGTGTATCATATTCTTCCAGAGATTGCAAAGAAAATTTCCCGCAAGTGGAAAATACGCATTCTCCCCCGGAGAATGGTCTCCGGGGGAGAAATTGAGGTTATACCATCAGAGAGCACACCAGCTGGGCATACTCCGCGGGATCTTCCAGAGGCAGCTCGGCCAGCAGCAGAGCCTGGCCGTACAGGAGCTTGGCGTACTTCTCCACCGTCTCCTTGTCTCCGGCCTCCACCGCCTTCTTCAGGGCGGCGTAGGGGGCGGAATCGGCGTTGAGCTCCAGCACCCGTTGGGCGGTCATGTGCTCGCCGCCCTCCAGCTTCCGCATATACCGCTCCATCTCCAGGGAGACAGGGCCGTCGGCGGACAGGCACACCGCGCCGCTTTTCAAGATCTTGGAGATGCGAACCTCCTTCACCTTGTCGCCCAGGGCCTCCTTCACAGCCTCCAGCACAGGCTTGCCCGCCTCCGCCTTCTCCTCAGAGGCCTTCTTCTCCTCCTCGGTCTGGGGCAGGGCGTCCTCGGCGGTGGCGGACATGAACTTCTTGCCGTCAATCTCGCCCAGGGCCTGCATGACAAAGTCGTCCACGTCCTCGGTGCAGTACAGGATCTCATATCCCTTATCCAGGATGCGCTCCACCTGGGGCAGCTTGGCAATCTTGTCCACGCTCTCGCCGCAGGCGTAGTAGTAATAGGGCTGATCCTCAGGCATCCGGTCCTTGTAGGCCTGGAGGGTGGTGTTCTTTCCCTCCTTGGAGGACCAGAACAGCAGCAGATCCTGCAGCATTTCCTTGTGGGTGCCGTAGTCAGCTACCACGCCGTACTTGATCTGGTTGCCGAAGGCGGACCAGAAGGTCTCGTACTTCTCCGGCTCCTCCTTCTGGATCTTCACCAGCTCGCCCTTGATCTTCTTCTCCAGAGCCTTGGCGATGACGGTGAGCTGACGGTTGTGCTGCAGCACCTCACGGCTGATGTTCAGAGAGAAGTCGGCGGAGTCCACCACGCCCCGGACGAAGCGGAAGTGGTCGGGCAGCAGATCGGCGCACTTGTCCATAATCAGTACGCCGGAGGAGTACAGCTGCAGCCCCTTCTCATACTCCCGGGTGTAGAAATCATAGGGGGCCTTGGAGGGGATATAAAGCATGGCTTTATAGGTCACGGCGCCCTCGGCGCTGGTGTGGATCACCGCCAGGGGATCCTGCCAGTCCATGAACTTCTCCTTATAGAAGTTGTTGTACTCCTCGGCCGTCACCTGGGCCTTGGGCCGCTGCCACAGGGGTACCATGGAGTTGATGGTCTTCCACTCCTTCACCGTCTCCCACTCCGGCTTGTAATCCTCGCCGGCGTCCTCGGGCTTGGGCTTCTGACGATAGTCATCCACCTCCATCACAATGGGGTAGCGGATGTAATCGGAGTATTTCTTGATCAGCTCCTGTAGTTTATAGGTCTCGAGATACTGGTCGTAATCCTCGCCATCCTCATTTGCCTTGATGTGCATGATGACGTCGGTGCCGGGGGCGTCCTTCTCACACTCGGTGATGGTGTAGCCGTCGGCGCCGTCCGACTGCCACAGGAAGGCCTGGTCGCTGCCGTAGGCCTTGGACAGGACGGAGACATGGTCGGCCACCATAAAGGCGGAGTAGAAGCCCACGCCGAACTGACCGATAACGTCGATGTCCTCCGGCTTCTCCCCCTGGGCCAGATCCTGCTTGAACTGGAAGGAGCCGCTGCGGGCGATGGTGCCCAGATTGCTCTCCAGATCCTCCTTGCTCATGCCCACGCCGTTATCGGACACGGTGAGGGTACGCAGCTCCTTGTTGGGGACAATGGTGATTTTCAGCTGGCTCCGGTCCACCGGCACCTGGTCGTCGGTCAGTGCCTTGTAGGCCAGCTTGTCCTCGGCGTCGCTGGCGTTGGAAATGAGCTCCCGGAGAAAAATCTCCTTGTGGGTGTAGATGGAGTTGACCATCAGATCCAGCAGGCGTTTGGATTCTGCCTTAAATTGCTTTTTTGCCATGATCGCTGATTCCTCCGTATATCAAAAGTCGATTCAACAAAAATTGTTAGCACTCAATATAATTGAGTGCTAACGATATCATAGCTCAGCCCGGATCAAATTGCAAGGGGGTTTACAAATTTTTTACACTTTCCCGTGTGGACTGCCAGATTGATTCACTCCTGCTCCGATTCCCGGGGATCGGGCAGGGAAATACAGGTGGGCTCATGGCCCACTGCCCGGACGTAGCGCAGCATATCCTCCCGGGTGAGACGGACGGTGGAGGTGGAGATGCCGGGGTGGCCGCTGATCCAGGGGTCGCTGAGCAGATCCTGGTCGATGATCAGGCGCACCTTCCCCTCCCGGTCAAACAGCAGCTCCAGAGCGGAGACGGAACCGGGGGTGGTGGACAGGTAATCCCGCATGTGGTCGGCGTCGGCAAAGGACAGGCGGGCGCAGCCCAGCTGGGCGGAGAGGTATTTCGTTTTAAAGGGCTTGTCCCCCGGCATCATCAGCAGATAGAACTCGGTCTGCTGGCGGTTGCACAGAAACAGGTTTTTGCAGATTTTCGCCCCCAGGACGGACTCGATGGCCAGGCAGTCCTCCATGGTGTCGGCGTGGTCGTGATCCACCCGGATGTGAGGGATGTTCAGCTCCTCCATCTTATCATAGATGGCATACTCCTGGGGAATCCGCTGGTCGGTGGGACGGGCGGTATGGACAACAGGGTCGATATTCATGAGAGCACACTCCTTTTCAAAGGGCGGTCAGCGGATGGTCACACCGTCCAGCACGGCATGTACCAGCTTGTCCCCCTCGTAGCACAGCTTCAGGGAGAAGTAGGGCTGTTCCTCCCTGGCGATCAGATCCAGGAAAATGGCGTCCCCCTCCCAGTGGGGGAGCTGGAGCAGCCGGTCCCGGGGAATCCACTCCAGCACACCTTCGTCGCATTCCTTCAGTGTCCCGGTGAAGCCGGTGGCGGTGAACAGGTGCATGTATTCCGTGGGCCAGCGGTCGGACACGAAGGTGACCAGCCCCCGGCAGCGGTACTCCGTCAGGGTCAGCCCCGTCTCCTCCAGGGCCTCCCGGAGCAGGCAGTCCTCGGGACTTTCCTTGTCCTCAAACTTGCCTCCGATCCCGATCCATTTGTCGTGGTTCAGGTCGTTGGCCTTCTTCACCCGGTGGAGCATGAGATACTCCTCCCCCCGGCGGATGTAGCAAAGTGTGGTGTTGATCATGGGGTGCCTTCCTCCCAGACATAGCCCAGCTTGGCCGCCGCCCGGTCATAGGCGGGGGTGGGCACGCCGTATTTCCGGCCCAGGCGGACGACTTCGAAAATCAGACCGTCCACCTCGGAGGGCTTTCCTGCGTCCAGATCCCGTTTCAGGGAGGTGGAGGCGTCGGGATCCAGGGCGTCCTGAATGGCCAGGCTGCGGGGTACGGGATCCTCCGGGAAGGGATGGCCCATGGCGGAGGCCAGAGCGCCGATCTCCCCTACCAGAGCCTTGAAAAACGCCCGGGGCTCACCGGGTACCTGCATGCCGGCCACCTTCACATCATAATAGATGCCGCAGGCGGCCATAGGGGACACCACGGAAAATTTCATCAGGGCGTCCCGCTGGATATCTTTGGACAGAATCCCCTCAATGCCGCACTGATTCAGGTCGGCGGCAATTTCCTCCAGCTCGGGACGGTATTCCTCCGGTGTCCGTGTGCCGAAGACCACACGGAAAATGTCCCCGCTCATGTGGATGGTGCCGGGGGCCTTGATCTCCGAGGCGATGTAGATGCATCCATCCGTCACCAAACACTGAGGCAGGTGTTCCTGGAGGCGGCCGCCGGTGCCGTATACGTTCAGGATGGGAATGACGATGGTTTCCGGACGGCAAATCCGCTGGAGGAAGGGGGTGATTTCCTCCAATGAGTAGGCCTTCACACACAGAAATACCACGTCGGGACATCCGTCATAATGTTGGCTGTCGGTGGCCTCCACAGGAATGGCAAAGGCGCCGTGGCTTGTTTCCAGCACCAGACCGTGTTCCTGAATGGCGGACAGATGGGCGCCGCGGGCGATCAAAGATACCTGCTTTCCTCCCTGGGCCAGGAAGGCGGCGATGCACCCGCCGGTGCCTCCCGCCCCAACTACCAAATAGTTCACCGAATTCCTCCTCTCCATAATTCCAGGGAAGTATATCACAGGTGGACGGCTTATGACAAGTGGATGGACAGGCGAAAAACAGGCGAAAAAAAGAATTGACAAATGACGGCGTTCAAGGTAATATGAATGAAAGTTAGTCGAGCCCGCAGTTGATTGCGGGCCCATCCTGCAACATGGCGATGACCGGGTAGTAGGCGGGTTTGGACGTACAGAGAGGGAGCGGTCGGTGCAAGCTCCACGGAAGAACCCAGGCGCGAATCTCGCCCGCGAGCCGCTTCTCTGAACCGGGCGTGTCCCCACAGTAGGAGAGGACGGTTTTCCCACCGTTATCAGGGGCAATGAGCGCATGGGGCAACCCATGAAGTTAGGTGGTACCACGGAGTGCAAGCGGCTTCGTCCTATCGGATGTTAGGACGAGGCCGCTTTATCTTATTTGGAGGTGACGTGATGAACGGTGCACAGGCCTTGGTGGAGAGTTTGCTCCACGAGGGAGTAGAGCGGATATTCGGCTATGCCGGCGCCACCATCTGCCCCACGGCAGACGCGTTGAAGGAGCACCCGGAAATTGGGTATACCCTGGTGCGGACGGAGCAGAACGCGGGCCATATGGCCTCCGGCTATGCCCGGATCAGCGGTAAGGTGGGTGTTTGCATGGTGACTTCCGGTCCGGGAGCCACCAATCTGATCACCGGCATTGCCACCGCCTATATGGACTCCATCCCCATGGTGGCCATTACCGGCCAGGTGCCCAGCAACCTGCTGGGCCGGGATATTTTCCAGGAGGTGGACATCACCGGCGCGGTAGCCCCCTTCTCCAAGCACAGCTACCTGGTCAAGGACGCCAACGACATCCCCCGGTTCGTGAAGGAGGCCTTCCACATCGCCTCCACCGGCCGTCCGGGCCCGGTGCTCATTGATGTGCCCATTGACGTCCAGGAGCAGAAGCTCAAGCATTTTGAGTACCCGGAGCAGGTGTCCATCCGGGGCTACAAGCCCAGCGTCCGGGGCAACGACCTGCAGATCAAGCGGGTGGTGGAGGCCATCGGCCGAGCCAAGCAGCCCCTGATCTGTGCCGGCGGCGGCGTGTGGCTGGCCAACGCCCGGGACGAGCTGGTGGAGCTGGCGGAACGTTCCGCCATTCCCGTGGTCAAGACCATGATGGCCCTGTCCGTCCTGCCCACCGATCACCCTCTGAATATGGGCATGATTGGCGCCCACGGCAACCGCTGCGCCAACCAGGCCCTGGCCAGGGCGGATCTGCTGATCATGGTGGGCACCCGGGCTGCCGACCGGGCCATGACCGATCCCCGGGAGATCCAGCGCCGGATGGCCACCATCCACATTGATGTGGATCCGGCGGAGATCGGCAAGAACATGCAGGCGGCCATCCCCCTGGTGGGAGATGTGAAGGTGATCCTGCAGCAGATCCTGGAGCGGGAGGCCCCGGTCACCGATTCCTCCGCCTGGCTGGAGCAGCTGCGGGACTACCGCAAGGCGGAGCTGAACCGGGTGTTCCCCCGGCGGGAGGGCTATGTGTTCCCCGGCACGGTGCTGCGGAAGCTGGGCCGTATGCTGGACGACGACGCGATTGTGTGTGTGGATGTGGGACAGAACCAGATCTTCACCTGCAAATACCTGCCCCAGAAGAACGGGCGGCTGCTGACCAGCGGCGGCCTGGGTACCATGGGTTACGCCCTGCCCGCCTCGGTGGGAGCCAAGATTGCCGCCCCTAACCGGCAGACGGTGGTGGTGTGCGGCGACGGTTCCTTCCAGATGGCCATGAACGAGTTGTCCGCCGTTGTAGCCGGCGGCCTGGATATTAAGGTGGTGCTCTTCCAGAATCATACTCTGGGCCTGGTCAACCAGATCCAGCGGACCGCTCCCTACCACGGCCCCTTCGGCGTGGCCCTGGATGGCTCTCCGGACTTTGCCACCATTGCCCAGGCTTACGGGATCCCCTGCCTCACGGTATCGGACGAGGGCGCCCTGGACGACACCCTGGCGCAATTCCTGGGCCAGAAGGGCGCCGCCCTTCTGATCTGCGAGGTACACCCCGACGTGGGCACCAACGACTAAAGAAGGGAGAGGGAGCCATGAAGCAGACCATTTCCGTGCTGGTGGAAAACCAGGCCGGCGTGCTCAACCGCATTACCGGTCTGTTCTCCCGCCGGGCCTTCAACATTGAATCCCTGGCTGTGGGCGTCACCGACGACCCCGCCGTCTCCCGCATCACCATTATTGTGGACAGTGGCAACAGCGTGGTGGAGCAGGTGGAAAAGCAGCTCAACAAGCTGATCGAGGTCATCAAGGTGCGTACCCTGGAGGAGAGCACCATGATTGGCCGGGAGCTGATCCTCCTGAAGGTCAACGCCAACCACAAGACCCGCCAGGATATTATGACCATCTGTGAGATTATGGGGGCTAAGGTGTCCGACATCTCCCCCAACTCCATGACATTGGAACTGTCCGACACGCCGGATCGGATCGAGACCTTTGAGTCCCTCGTGCGCCCCTTCAGTATTCTGGAGGTCGTGCGTACCGGCGTCATCGCCCTGCAGAAGGGCGGCGGCAAGATTTAAAGGAAGGGAGCGATGGGAGCGGCATGAAAGTGCGAGCCACCCAAGCGATTTTAGAGTGCCTGCTGGAGCAGGACGTGGATACCGTCTTCGGCTATCCGGGCGGCACCATTCTGAATCTGTATGACGAGCTGTATCGTTATCAGGACAAAATTAAGCATATCCTGACGGCCCATGAGCAGGGGGCGGCCCATGCCGCCGACGGCTACGCCCGGTCCACCGGCAAGGTGGGCGTGTGCTTTGCCACCTCCGGCCCGGGAGCCACCAACCTGACCACCGGCATCGCCACCGCCTATATGGACTCCTCCCCTGTGGTGTTCATCACCTGCAACGTCAGCGAGGAGCTGCTGGGCAAGGACTCCTTCCAGGAGGTGGACATTACCGGCATCGCCATGCCCATCACCAAGGCCACCTACCTGGTGCGGGATCCGCAGACCATCCCGGACATCATGCGCCAGGCCTTTGCCGTGGCGGCCACGGGACGGCCCGGTCCGGTGCTCATCGACTTTTTGAAAAATGTCACCGCATTGAACCAGACCATCGACTATGAGTTCATCCACTGGTCGGAAAACCGGAACACCAGCAGCATCCGCCGCCTGGCCGTCAGCCACGGGCTGAAAGCGCCGGAGCCTGACCTGGGAGATGTGGAGAAGCTGGTGGAGATGATCGGCCAGGCCCAGCGGCCGCTGCTGATCTGCGGCGGCGGCGTGGTGCGGGGCCGGGCCCATGAGGAGTTCCGTGCCCTGGCGGAGCGCCTGGACGCCCCGGTGGCCATCACCGTCATGGGCGGCGGCGGCTTCCCCGGCGGACATCCCCTCACCACCGGGATGATCGGTATGCACGGCTCCCAGGCCAGCAACGTGGCCTGCAACGAATGCGATCTGCTCATCGCTGTGGGCTGCCGGTTCTCCGACCGGGTGGCCCTCCAGCCGGACACCTTCGCCAGTCAGGCGAAAATCGTCCAGATCGACATTGATCGGTCGGAGATCGACAAGAACGTCCTCACCGACCACCACATCATCGGTTCGGCCAAGCGGGTGCTGGCCCTGCTCAACGAACGGGTGCCCCAGTACAGCCATCCGGAGTGGAAGGAGCGCATCCTCTCTCTGAAGGAGGAGCGGCAGGAGGGCACCGGAGACCGGCTGACCCCCAGCCAGATTCTGACCGCCATTCACAAGGCGGCCCCCTCCGGCGCCATCGTGTCCACCGACGTGGGCCAGCATCAGATGTGGTCCATCCAGCATTTCCACTTCGATTACCCCGGCCAGCTGCTTACCAGCGGCGGCTTCGGTACCATGGGCTTCGGCCTGGGGGCGGCCATCGGCGCCCAGGTGGGCAACCCGGACAAGGTGGTGATCCACGCCACCGGTGACGGCTGCTTCCGCATGAACTGCCATGAGCTTGCCACCGTGCAGTACTACCACCTGCCCATCATTACAGTGGTGTTTAATAACGGCACCCTGGGCATGGTGCGCCAGTGGCAGCACCTGATCTACAAGGAGCACTACTCCCAGACCACCCTGGACCGGGGACCGGACTTTGTGAAGCTGGCCCAGGCCTACGGCCTGAAGGGCCGCCGGGTGACCAACCGGGCCGAGATGGAGCAGGCCCTCCAGGAGGCGCTGAGCTGCGGCTGCGGCTATGTCATCGACTGTCAGGTGGACATCGACGAGATGGTGCGGCCCATGGTGCCCGGCGGCGCCCACATCACCGACTTCTTGCTGAAATAAGGGGGGCTGGGAATGAAACGGACCTTTGACACAGAGAAGAAGCTGTATACCCTGGCCCTGCTGGTGCAGGATATTCCCGGCGTGCTCAGCCAGGTGGCTCGCCTGTTCTCCCGGAAGGGATACAACATCGAGTCCATCGTCTCCGGCGAGAGCAGCCAGCCCGGCATGACCCGGATTACCATTGTCATTCAGGGAGACGAGCTGATGGTCAATCAGATTGCCGCCCAGTGCCGCAAGCTGATCCCCGTCCAGGTGGTGAAGATTCTGGAGGAGGACACCTCCATCCAGCGGGAGTTTGCCATGATCAAGGTCATGGCGGTGGACCGCAACACCCGGGACGAGGTGATCCAGATGGCCAATATCTTCCGGGCCAACATCATCGACGTCAGCCGGGAGACCCTGACGGTGGCCGTGTTCGGGGATAAGAGCAAGACCTCCGCCTTCATCAAGTTGATGGGGGACTTTGGAATTCTGGAGATGGCCAAAACCGGAACCCTGGCCATTGAGCGGGGACGCAGTGCCCTGTGCGATGACAACAAACTCCGAGAGGAGTACAATTACGGCAAAAACGTGCTGTAATCCATACCTGTCCACTACGCGGACAACCGTCCGCCTGGAATACGACCGCTTCGGCGGCCACAATATAAAAGGAGTGTATTTCCCATGGCAAAGATGTATTACGCGAAGGACTGTGATATCAACTACCTCAATGGCAAGAAGATTGCCATCATCGGCTATGGCTCCCAGGGCCATGCCCACGCCCTGAACCTGAAGGATTCCGGCTGCGACGTGTGTGTGGGCCTGCGGGCCGGCTCCAAGAACTGGGCCAACGCTGAGCAGGCTGGTCTGAAGGTCATGACCATCGCCGACGCCGCCAAGTGGGGCGACATCGTGATGATCCTGGTCAACGACGAGGTCCAGGCCGACGTGTATAAGAAGGACATCGCCCCCAAGGGCCCCGGCCACACCGTCCGCAGCCAGTATGTGGCTGGCAAGGGTGTGCCCTGCCTCATCGCTGTGGAGCAGAACGCCACCGGCGATGCTTATAAGCTGGCTCTGGCCTATGCTGCCGGCATCGGCGGCGCCCGCGGCGGCGTGATGGAGACCACCTTCCAGGATGAGACCGAGACCGACCTGTTCGGCGAGCAGGCTGTCCTGTGCGGCGGTGTTGTGGAGCTGATGAAGCTGGGCTTCGAGACTCTGGTAGAGGCCGGTTACGCTCCCGAGAACGCCTACTTCGAGTGCATCCACGAGATGAAGCTGATCATCGACCTGATCAACAAGGGCGGCGTGGCCATGATGAACTACTCCATCTCCGACACTGCCGAGTACGGCGAGTATGTGTCCGGTCCCCGCATCCTGCCCTATGAGGAGACCAAGAAGAACATGAAGGCTGTCCTCACCGACATCCAGGACGGCGTGTTCGCCGGCAAGTGGATCGCCGAGAACAAGAACGGCCGCACCTTCTTCAACGCCAAGCGTGCCCAGCTGGCCAAGCACCAGATGGAGACCGTGGGCGCCGAGCTGCGGAAGAACATGCTCTGGGGCGACGACACCGATCCCGACACCGCTTCCAACTGATTGAGATGAGAAAAAGCTGTGGAGAATCTTCGGATTCTCCACAGCTTTTTGTTTTTTGTAAAACTGTGCCGCCGTTACCGGCTGATGACAAACATGTTGTCCTCGGACACGAAGTTGGAGATGCTGTACAGCACCACCGCCTGGTCGATCTGGTTGTCCGCCACATATTGGGTGACGCTGTTCAGATTCATCCGGGGATCGAAGAGGTGGATCTCGGAAAAGTTCTGGGTTAGGAAGGGCGCCAGGCTGTCGGAGTAGGAGTCCCGGATCAGCAGCAGCTTGGGAGCGTCGGTGTTCTGGGTCTTGATGACGCACAGGGGCTGGTTGCCGCCCAGGAAGGAGGAATATTTATCCTTCACATCCAGGTAGCTGTCCACGTACAAGGTGCTGTCCACCGGGAGCCCGTCGGGATAGGCGGTGACGGTGAGCCCCTCCCCGGAAATGTACCGGTCAATGTGGTCGGGAGCCACCCAGCGTACTCCGGAGGTGGAGAAGATGGTGCCGTAAAAGTCCTCCGACACGGTGACCTTGCCTGCCTCGTCCAGGGGGAAGGCCTCCAGACCCATGGCCTCCATCAGAGCGGTGTAGCCGTAGTAGGCACCCAGGCTGGTCCAGTGGTGGTCGGTGCGGTAGTAGACCTCCTCCCCGCTGTGGGCGGAGAGTGCGGCATACATATCCACGGTGTGGGTCTGCACCTTGTTATACATATCCTCAATGATGGCCGTCTCATCGGCGGTGGGAGCTCCCGCGGGCAGACGGTCGGCCCAGATGCAGGAGGAAGAGGGAATCAGGCCGAAGTAGACGGGGATGTCCAGGTTGTCCACCATCTGATTGACAAAGCCGATGTTCTTGTCCAGCTTGTCCTGGTCGGGCTGATCCAGACGGTTGAGCAGGGTGTCCTCCTTGCCGAAGTAGACACCGTTGTTCTCCTGCTTGCCGCTGAGCCGCTCGCTCCAGGCCTTCAGGCCCACCCAGAAGTCCCGGCCCACGACGTGGTCGTTGACGAATTTTTCTGCCTGGGTCATGAAGCTGCCGTCGGAGAGCGTCTCCAGAGACAGTTCGGGCGCTTTGCTGAGGTACCGGTTTTCCAGGGGGGAGAATTCCTCCTCCGGGGCGGTAAAGCACCGGTACAGAGTGCCGGCGGAGATCCCGCCCACAAACAGCACAAACAGTGCCGTCAGAGCCAGAGATTGCTTTTTCATGGATTGCCCTCCTTTAGAAGCGGAAATAGAGGAAGGGGTTGTAGGTTCCGTCCACCAGATAGGCGGTGCACACCACCATCACTGCGACCACCAGCGTCAGACTGACGGCACAGGCGGCCTTGGGTGACAGCTTTCGATAGACCGTCACGCCCAGGGGGGTGGAGGCCACGGCGGCCACACACAGGATGGGCAGGTAGCTGGTCAGGTAGTAGCCAAAGGCGGAATCGGTCAGGGGTGCGCCGGACAGGCCGAACATCACCCGCAGGTAGGCGCCCAGGTGGCTGAAATCTTCAATGGCGAAGATGGTCCAGCTTACCAGAACCAGGAACAGGGTGTAGATGTGAGCGATTACACCGGGTACTTTCTTTAGGAAATTCAACAGGAAGAACTTCTCAATCATCAGCAGGGCCCAGAAATACAGGCCCCACAGCAGGAAGTTCCAGCTGGCTCCGTGCCAGATGCCGGTGGCAGCCCACACGATGAACAGGTTGAATCCCATCCGGCCCTTGGAGCAGCGGTTGCCGCCCAGGGGGAAATACAGATACTCCCGGAACCAGGTGGACAGGGAGATGTGCCACCGCCGCCAGAACTCCGTAATGCTTTTGGAGATGTACGGGTAATTGAAGTTGGGCAAAAACTCAAAGCCCAGCATCCGTCCCAGGCCCACGGCCATGTCGGAGTAGCCGGAGAAGTCAAAGTACAGCTGGAGAGAGAAGGCGATTACCCCCAGCCAGGCGCCCGCCACGGTGAGGTCGCCCACGGCCATGGCCTTGTAGCTGTCCCAGAGCATACCCACGTTGTTGGCGATGAGCAGCTTCTTGGCCAGACCCACCATGAAGATCTGCACGCCGGAGCCGAACTTGTCCACCGTGGTCTCCCGGCTGTCGATCTGATCCCCCAGATCCTTGTACTTGATGATGGGACCGGCAATCAGCTGGGGGAAAAGGGTGACGAAGGTGCCGAAGTTGACGATGGAGCGCTGGGCACGGGTGTCTCCCCGGTAGACGTCAATGGTATAGCTCATGGTCTGGAAGGTGTAGAAGGAGATACCGATGGGCAGGTGAATGTTCAGCACCGGCATAAAGGTCAGACCCACAGACTGGAGAGAACCGGCCAGGAAGTCCCAGTATTTGAAGAACAGCAGCAGCGCCAGGTTAAAAATAACGGAGGAGGCTACCGCCATCCGGGCGCCTTTGTCGTTGCCCCGGCTTTTGCACCGTTCCACCAGCAGACCGTGGGTATAGTCGATGGCGGTGGAGAGGAACATAATCGCTACATACTGCTGCTCTCCCCAGTAGTAGAAGACCAGGGAGGCCAGAAGGACCACAACATTTCTCAGCTTCCGGGGCACCAGATAGTAGACCAGCATGGTGAACACCAGGAAGAGGAACAGGAATACGGGGGTGGAGAAAACCATAGATCTGCCTCCTTGGAAGGGTAAAGATTTTGATCCGGCGGACGGGAAGCTGCCGTCCGCCGGAGCGGGCTTAGAACTGGGCGTCGAAGTCGGCGGCGATGTCGTCGCAGCTCTCGCTGACCACCAGCATCACATAGCCGTCGTGGGTGACAATCCGGGAGCACTCGTCCCAGATTCGGGTGGACTCAGGGTACATGGCGCCGCCGGGGCCGTTGCCGTCGCCCACCATGTAGTCGACGCGGGCCTGGAGGATCTCCTCCGCCTTCCCGGCGTCGCCGGCGTCAGACAGCTGGATCAGGGCCAGCTCACCGTTGCTCATGGACATCATGCTTACATATACGACACACTGCTCCAGGGACAGGTCGGACAAACCGGGGTAGTAGCTGTCCAGCAGGGCCTCGTCAGCCAGCATCAGGCTGGGCAGCTCGTAGGAGGACTGTACCGTCTCCGCAAAGGCGGTGAGATCCACCTGCTTGCCGGGATCGGCAGAGCCGGAGGAGCCGGAGTCATTGGAGCCGCAGCCGGCCAGAAGGGTCAGGGACAGGGCGCCGGCCAAAAGAACAGAAAAGATGGGGTGTTTCATAGTGTGTGATACTCCATTTCATTCAAAGTCATGAAGCCGGATCCTTCCGGGTTCACAGGCTTAGACGGAGAAACGGGCAAAAGGTTCCCGGAACGAAGAAACTTTTCCCGGTATATGCTCCGGTTTGGCCGGAACTAGCATGCCCAAAGCCCAAATATTATATCAGCTTGCCCATTGGAATACCAGCCCAAGGAGAGAAAAAAGCCGAAAAAAGCGGACGGGAATTTCCCGCCCGCTTTGTGCTGCGCCCTTAGAACAGGGCGTTGAAATCGCTGACAATGCTGTCGCAGTCCTCACCCACCACCATCATCACGTAGTTGCCGTTGGACACGATCCGGGAGCACTCATCCCAGATCCGGGTGGGTTCGGGGTACCAGGCGCCGCCGGGGCCGTTGCCATCGCCTACCATGTAGTCGATGCGGGCCTGGAAGATGGCCTTCACCTTATCCACATCAGAGGAATTCTTCACTTCCACCAGGGCAAGCTCACCGTTATTCATGGTCATGGCGTTGACATACACCCCGTTCTGGTTCAGGGAGATAGCGCTGAGGCCGGCATAGAACTGGTCCATCAGCACCTGATCCGCCAGGGTCAAGGAGGGCATCTGGTAGCTGGACTGCACGGTCTCGTAGAAGGCGGCCAGATCCACCGTGGTGGAACCGGACTCAGCACCAGAGCCGGAGCTGGAGGAACCGGAACCGGAGCTGGAAGAGCCGGAGCCGGAATCGGGCTTCTCCGTCTCAAACTTGCAGCGCACCACGCAAGTGGCGGTCAGGTCGCCGGCGGTGACGGTGACCTTGGCAGTGCCGGGGGCCACAGCGGTGATCTTACCGGAGTCGTCCACGGTAGCGACCTTCTCGTTGCCGGACTGATAGGTCACCTTGGTGCCCTGAGGCAGACCGGTAACGGTGGCCTTCAGAGTGTAGGAGGCGCTGGCCTGGAACAGCGTGAAGTCGGTGGAGCTGAGGGACAGGGCGGGCTTGGCCTCAGGCTTCTGGCCGTCCGTCTCCTCCTGATCCCCGTTATCCTGAGAAGAGGAACTGCTGCCATCGGGGGTGGAGCTGCTGCCGTCCGGAGTGGACACGCTGCCGTCGGGGGTGGAGCTGCTGCCGTCCGGGGTGGAGATGTCTTCGGAGGAGCTGCTCTGGCTGCCGGTATTCTCGCTGCCGGACTGAGAGCTGCCGGACTGGCTTCCGCAGCCAGCCAGCAGGGACAGAGACAGGGCCAGCGCCGCGATCATGGTATACGTACGATGCTTCATAGTGAATTCTCCTTTTTCTGTTGATGGAAGGGGGGATGGGAGGCGTCCATCCCATCAATTCAATGACTTAGACGGGAGCGGACCGGAAAAAGTTCCCCCCTGCTGAAAAAATTTTTTTCCTTGACAGATAGGTAACCCGGGTATATCATGAATATATGAACAAGTGCTCATACGATAATATGGGAAAGGGAGGATGAAATGGAACAGGAACAGGATCTGGATCTGTGCTGTCAGGAGGAGCAGGTACACACCGGGGCCTTGGAGCGGGTTCGGGAGCTGATGCCCAGGGACGAAACCCTTTATGATCTGGCGGAGCTGTTTAAGATCTTTGGGGACAGTACCCGGGTAAAGATGCTCTACGCTCTGTTGGAAGGGGAACTGTGTGTGTGTGACCTGGCAAGCCTGATGGAGGTCAGCCAATCGGCGGTGTCCCACCAGCTGCGGGTGCTCAAGGCAAGCAAGCTGGTAAAATTCCGGCGGGAAGGACGCACGGTGTATTACTCCCTGGCGGATGAACACGTGCTCAGTATCCTCAGCCAGGGGATGGAGCACATTATGGAAGAATGAATGGAAAGGATGAGTGACCATGAAAAAGAGTTTTGTGCTGATGGATCTGGAATGCGCCCACTGTGCGGCGAAGATGGAGCAGGCGATCGCCCGGCTGGAGGGCGTCAATCAGGTATCGGTGAATTTCCTGGCCCAGCGCCTGACGCTGGACGCCCAGGACGACAAATTTGCCGCCCTGGTGGAAGAGGCGGGAAAAATCTGCAAGAAAATTGAGCCGGATTGCCGTCTGGTGGTGAAATAAGTTCGGAAGGGGCTTGCGGGGCATGAGCAGAAAGCAAAAAAAGATGCTTTGGCGGATCCTGGCGGCGGGGGCGCTGTTTCTGCTGCTGGGGGTCACGCCTCTGGGAGAGGGGGCCTGGTGGCCGCTGTATCTGATCCCATACGGACTGGTGGGCTGGGATGTGCTGCTCCGGGCCGGGAAAAATATGGGCCACGGACAGCTGTTTGACGAACATTTCCTCATGTCCGTAGCCACCATCGGGGCTTTTGCCTGCGGCCAGGCGCCGGAGGCGGTGGCGGTGATGCTCTTTTACCAGGTGGGCGAGCTGTTCCAAAGCGTGGCCGTGGGCCGCAGCCGCCGGTCCATTGCCGGGCTGATGGAGCTGCGTCCTGACTGGGCCTATGTGGAACGGGCGGAAGGCCTGTGCCAGGTGGATCCGGAGGAGGTTGCTGTGGGCGAGGTGATCCAGGTGCGCCCCGGAGAACGGATCCCTCTGGACGGAGAGGTGGTGGAGGGAAGCTCCTCCCTGGATACCGCTGCCCTGACGGGGGAATCTGTGCCCAGGGCAGTGGGACCGGGGGAACAGGCGGCCAGCGGCTGCGTCAATCTCACCGGGCTGCTGCGGCTTCGGGTAAGCCGGCCTTATGCCGACTCTACCGTGGCCAAGATTCTGGATCTGGTGGAAAACGCCGGAGAGAAAAAGGCCCGGGCCGAGCAGTTTATTACCCGCTTTGCCCGGTACTACACCCCTGTGGTGGTGTGGGCGGCGGTGGCCCTGGCGGTGCTCCCTCCCCTGCTGGGCATGGGCCCGTGGATGATGTGGGTTCAGCGGGCCCTGAATTTCCTGGTGGTTTCCTGCCCCTGCGCCCTGGTGATCTCCATTCCCTTGACCTTTTTCGGGGGGATCGGCGGTGCCTCCCGGCGGGGTATTTTGGTTAAGGGCGGTAATTACCTGGAGGGGCTGGCCAAGCCCTCCGTGGTGGCCTTTGACAAAACGGGTACCTTGACCCGGGGCGTCTTTTCCGTTACCCAGGTATGTCCTGCGGGGGTGACGGAGGAGGAGCTGCTGCTTTGGGCCGCGGCGGCGGAGCAGAGCAGCAACCACCCGGTAGCCCGCTGCGTGATGCAGGCCTGTCCCCAGCGTCCGCTGCCTCAGCTGGAATGGGCGGAGGAGCTGGCCGGGCGGGGCGTCCGTTCCGGCGCGGAGGGCCATATCCTTCTGGCGGGCAGCCGGAGGCTGCTGGAAGAGGCAGGCATCCCCTGCCCGGAGGGAGACGCTCCGGGCACGGTGGTGTATGTGGCTAGGGACGGACAGTATCTGGGTCGGCTGACGGTGGCTGATCAGCCGAAGGAGGGGGCGGCCCAGGCGTTGAAGGACCTGAAGGCGGCGGGCGTCTCCGCCACCGTCCTGCTCACCGGGGATAATCAGGCTGCCGGTCTGGCGGTGGGCCAGGCGCTGGGGATTGACCGGGTCTACGCCCAACTGCTCCCCGGGGACAAGGTGGCCCAGGTGGAGCGGCTGCTCCAGGAAAAGGCGCCCGGCACCAATCTGGTTTATGTGGGGGACGGGATCAATGACGCCCCGGTACTCACCCGGGCGGATATCGGTGTGGCCATGGGAGCCATGGGCTCCGACGCCGCCATTGAGGCGGCGGACGTGGTGCTGATGGACGATGACCTGTCCAAGCTGGCGGAGGCCATCCGAATTGCCCGGCGGACGGTGACCATTGCCCGGGAAAACCTGGTGCTGGCCCTGGGGATCAAGGGGCTGGTGCTGGCGCTGTCCGCTGTGGGCTATGCCAACCTGTGGATGGCGGTGTTCGCTGACGTAGGCGTAACCGTGTTGGCCATTCTCAACGCGGCGCGGATGCTGTATACTCCCAAATCCTGATCCCGATTAAGCGGCCGGATTTCCGGCCGCTTAATTTTTCTTATTTCCATGATTTTAGGGGAATACATTTCGCCTGGGGACAATTTATGGTATAATAACCGCAGAGCGGTTATTATACTTCGATTCAAGGCCCTTTTTCTCGCTCCTTGCGGAGCAACCGAAAAAGATGGCCATGATACCATTCCGGCTGTGCCGTCATGGTATAATAACTGCAAGACAGCTATTATACTTTCTTTGATTTGCCGCCGGAATGGGATCGATTCATACACGGCGCATGCCGCGTCTGCGGACAAGCCTGTTTTACGGGAGGGATTTCTCATGTCAACCCACTATGACGTTATTATCCTGGGCTGCGGTGAGGCCGGTATCTTTGCCGCTTACGAGCTGGCCCACAGCCGTCCCAGCCTCAAAGTGCTGGCCCTGGATCAGGGCGGGGACATCTATCACCGCAGCTGCCCCATTGTGGCGGGAAAGGTGCGGGCCTGTGTGCAGTGCCCCGTCTGCCATACCATGTGCGGCTTTGGCGGGGCGGGTGCGTTTTCCGACGGAAAATTCAACTTTACCACGGAATTCGGCGGCTGGCTCACCGATTTTATGGACGCCCGCCAGGTGATGGAGCTGATTGATCATGTGGACGCCATCAACGTGGCCCACGGCGCCACCCAGGAGGTCTATTCCACCCAAACGCCCCAGGCCAAGGACCTGGCCCGCCGGGCGCTGGGGTATGATCTCCATCTGCTCCAGGCCCGGTGCAAGCATCTGGGTACGGAGAACAATCTGCGGATTTTGCAGAACATTTATGAGGGGCTGAAGGACAAGCTGGAGTTCCGGTTCCACACCCAGGTGTCTGCCATCGCCCGGGATGGGGAAGGCTTCCGCCTGAGCCTGACTTCCGGCGAGGAGCTGTCCTGCCGCCGGCTCATCGCCGCCCCCGGCCGGTCCGGCGCGGAATGGTTTGCCAACCAGTGCAAGGAGCTGGGGCTGGAGCTGCTGAACAACCAGGTGGATATCGGCGTGCGGGTGGAGCTGCCCGCGTCGGTGTTTGAACACATCACCGACGTGCTGTATGAGTCCAAACTGATCTACCGCACCAAGGGTTATGGCGATCAGGTGCGTACCTTCTGCATGAACCCCTACGGCCATGTGGTGGCAGAGAATGTGGAGGGGATCATCACCGTCAACGGCCACTCCTACGCCGATCCGGAGCTTCGCAGCGAAAACACCAACTTTGCCCTGCTGGTGAGCAACCGCTTCACCCAGCCCTTCAACGAGCCTTACCGGTATGGCAAGCATATCGCCTCCCTGAGCAATATGCTTGCCGGCGGCGTGCTGGTGCAGCGGTTCGGGGATCTGATCAAGGGCGTGCGCACCAATGAGCACAGGTTGAGCAAATCCTTTACCCGGCCCACCCTCAGTGCCGCCGTTCCCGGAGATCTGTCCCTGGCCCTGCCCAAGCGGCAGCTGGACGACATCATTGAGATGATCTATGTCCTGGACAAGATCGCGCCCGGTACCGCCAACCACGACACCCTCCTTTACGGTGCGGAGGTGAAGTTCTATTCCGCCCGGCTCCAGCTGTCCCAGAGCATGGAGACCTCCATCCCCGGGTTCTTTGCTGCCGGGGACGGCGCGGGAGTTACCCGGGGCCTGGCCCAGGCGGGTGCCGCTGGCGTGCAGGCAGCCAGAGGGGTGTTGGCCCAGGTGGAGAGCGAAGCCTGACCGGAGTAAAATGCAATTGTGGCGGACAGCCGTCATTTCGCGGGACATTTTTCGCCCTCCCCGGATGGAAAGAGATCCGGGGAGGGCGGTCAAGTATAGAAATCTACAAACTTTTCCTGAAACCGCTGCCGCAGAGGGGAAACGCCCTTTCCACAAGGGTTATCCACAGTTTCCACAGGGTTATCCACAATGTGTTATGTTTACTCATGCGGAAAGAATATGACCCATTTGGGGGCGGTAGCCCGTGTCAAGCACTGCGTCGGCGACAAAATAGACAAATTTTTGTTTTGCAGGATGCATCAACACATCCATCGAATTCTTGCGCCAAAGAGGGAGGGGCAAAGGGTGATTCAGACACACACCATCGCCGCGATTGCCACGCCGAACGCCCCTGGGGCCATCGGCATTCTGCGCCTGTCCGGGCCGGAGGCGGCTTCCATTGCCGCCGCCTGCTTTCGACCGGCGGGCAAAAAAAATCTGCTGGAGCGGCCCCAGCGGACCATGATTTTCGGTACGCTGCTGGATCGGGAGGGGGAGCCCATCGACCAGGTGCTGTGTACCTACACCCGGGGCCCGGCCAGCTATACCGGGGAGGATACCGCTGAGCTGCACTGCCACGGTTCCCCCATGGTGCTTACTTTGGGGCTGGAGGCTCTGTATGCCCAGGGAGCCCGTCCGGCCCAGCCCGGGGAGTTTACTCAGCGGGCATTTCTCAATGGACGGCTGGATCTGTCTCAGGCGGAGGCGGTAGCCGACCTCCTGGACGCCCAAAGCCGGGAAGGGGTGCGCCATGCCGCCGGTCAGCTGTCCGGCGCCCTCAGCAGGCGGGTGGGCCAGGTGTATGACGGGCTGGTAGATATTATGGCCCACTTTCACGCCGTTTTGGACTACCCTGATGAGGATATCGACGCCTTCACCCAGGAGCGGCTGGATCGGGAGCTGTCTGTCCAGGAGGAGGCGTTGACGGCGCTGCTGTCCACCTATCAGCGGGGGCGGCAGCTGAACCAGGGGATCCCCTGCGCCCTGGTGGGCAGGCCCAACGTGGGCAAGTCCTCCCTGCTCAACGCGCTGCTGGGATATGAGAGGGCTATTGTGACCAATATTCCCGGCACCACCCGGGATACGGTGGAGGAGCGGCTGGAGCTGGGGGGCGTTCCCCTGCGGCTGATTGACACCGCCGGACTGCGGGACAGTGACGATCCCATTGAGCAGATAGGGGTGGCCCGGAGCCGGGCGGCCATGGAAGGGGCCGGCCTGATCCTGGTTCTGTGGGAGGGGACGGCGTGTCCCGACGAAGAGGAACGGGCTTTGCTGCAGCGGGCCTCGTCCCTGGCACCCACCATTCTGGTATGGACCAAGGAGGATCTGGCCACCGGAGCTAAAGCGGATCTGGAAGTAGCCCCCGGCCTGCCCGTGGTGGAGGTAAGCGCCAAAACCGGCCGGGGGTTGGATGAGCTGGCCGCTGCTGTGGCCGCCCTGTTCCCCAAGCCCTCCCAGGCCCACTACGGAGAGCTGCTGACCAACGCCCGTCAGGCGGAGGCGGCCCAGCGGGCGCTGGACTGTATCAGCCGGGCAAGGGCGGCCCTGGCCGCCGGGGTGACGCCGGACGCTCTGCTGTTGGATGTGGAGCAGGCACTGGAAGCACTGGGCCAGCTTACCGGCCAATCGGTGCGGGAGGACGTGACAAGCCGGATCTTTGCCCGGTTCTGCGTGGGAAAGTGAGAGAGAGGGGGTTACCCCTCTCTCAACTGCGTCAATATGCCCTGGCACCCGGCCAGCACATCCTGCCAGGTGGCCTCAAAATCCCCGGTGTACCACGGATCCGCCACCTCCTGGCCGGGCCGCCCGGCGTAGTCAAGCAGCAGGTGGATCTTCTCCCGGCTCACACCGCCGCTCATGCGGGTCATATTCCGGATGTTGGCCCCATCCATTCCGATGAGTAGGTCGTATTGCCGGAAGTCCGCCTGCCGGAGCTGCCGGGCGGCGTGTCCCTGGCAGGAGATGCCGTGCTCGGCCAGCTTTTTCCGGGCGGGCGGGTAGACCGGGTTGCCCAGCTCTTCCGTGCTGGTGGCGGCGGAGGCGATCTCAAACTGATCCGCCATCCCGGCCTTTTCCACCAAGTCCTTCATCACATATTCCGCCATGGGACTGCGGCAGATATTGCCGTGACACACAAAAAGTATTTTTGTCATTTTTGTTTTACTCCTTGTACCGTGTATATCATATGAATTGCTGCTGAAAAAGAGCCAGACCTGTATGGGAAAGCCGTACAAGTCTGGCTCTTTGCTTGCGGCGCTGACGGCCGGTTTCTTACTTGTTCTTTTTTACGCCGGTAACCCGTTCCATCACGTCGGTCAGGGCCGTCTGCCAGTGCTCGAAGTCGCCCTGCTCCTTCAGGTAGTTAACCGCCTGCCAGTTCAGGCCGCCGGGGGTCATCTCCTCCGCCAGCTCCTTCAGCTTGCCCTCCTCCGTCTGACTTGCCATATAGGCCAGAGCGGAAAAGAAGGAGGTGGTGTAGGCCTTGGCCTGCTGTTCGCCCAGACCATTTTCGCCGCTCCACTCCACAACGCTGTAAATCAACTCATAATAGGGGCTCATCAAAGCGGTGATGGTTCGCATGACCGATATTTCCTGGGGGTTGTTGACTACGATCAGATTGCCCATAGGGGCCAGGAGGGCCTCAATTTCGCTGTTGGGCGGGCACTGCACAATAGGGCCCATTCGTCTGCTGATAAAGGGCAGAGGCAGCACGTCCACTAGGATGGCGGTCTCCCCGATGATGCTGCGGATCTTCTCAAGACCCAGGATGGGGATGATGCTGATGACCTTCAGGTCCTTCCGGAAGTGAAGCTCAGACAGGATACCTTCCGCCGTCTGGGGCAGCACGGATAGGATCACCACTTCACAGTTGTCCAGAACATCCTGATTGTCCTTGGCCACCGTGACATTGTCATATTTCGCCGCAAGGGCTGCGGAACGCTCCCGGTTTCTCGGGGAGAGGATAAAGGAGTGCTCGCACCCGAACTCGCAGAATCCCACAACAATATTGGAGGACATGATGCCGGTTCCGATTACGCCGATTTTCATAGGACAAACCCCCTTTTGATCTGCCTTCACTATACTTCCTTTTACCGCACTTTGTCAATTCGTAACGGGCTGGACACGGCCAAATCCAGGCGGCTGGTTACTCTGCGAATTTGGTCAGCACATCCCCGGTCATACGGTATCCTGTCCAGTCGCTCATCTGCCGGGCGCCCAGGGAGAGATAGAAGTCGATGCTGAGCTGGTTCCAGTCCAGACAGCTCCATTCCAGCCGACCGCAGCCCCGCTCCACGGCGATGGCGGCCAGCCGCTTCAAAATAGCCTTGCCGTAGCCCCTCCCTCTGGCCTCAGGCAGGACGAACAGGTCCTCCAGGTAGATCCCTGCCCGGCCCAGGAAGGTGGAGAAATTGTGGAAAAACAGGGCAAAGCCCACTTCCCTGCCGCCTGCCGAGGCCAGCAGCACTTCTGCTTTCCCCTTATCGAAAATCCATTCCTCCAAGGTGGCTTCGTCCGCCACAACTTCGTCGGACATTTTTTCGTACTCCGCAAGGGCTTTGATAAACTGCAGGATCAGGGGGACGTCTTCCCGCTGAGCCCATCGAAAGGTCAGTTCTTCTGTCATATACAGCGCCTCTTTCTGAAAAGTTAGCCACATTGTACCACGACGGAAGCCGTTTTTCCATGGTTAATTACCGGCCTGCCGCGGCATAAAAAAACCCGCCGGAAGGAGGGGGCCCTCCGACGGGGCAGTGTCATTTGGATGGGGGAATGCGGCCCAGCCGCTGGATGAGAAACTGGGCGCACAAGCCGGTGAACAGGCCGCTGGCCACGCCTGCAATCAGCAGATAGGGCAGGTAGGCCAGTACCGCCCAGGTTTTCATGACGGCGGCGGCCACCAGCAGCTGGCCGATGTTGTGGCATACGGCGGATACCGGGCTGGCCAGCCAAATCTCTCTGGGGGAGAGAATGCCCCGCAGCAGGGCCAGAGCCAGCCAGCACAGCAGCCCGCCTCCCATGCTGTACAGCAGCATCAGCATCTGGCCGGAGAACACCGAACCCAGGAACACCCTGACGATGAGGATCAGCAGGGCGTCCCGGCGGCTGAGCACAAAGACGGCGTACACCGTGATGATATTGGCCAGCCCCAGTTTTACACCCGGAATAGGGATGGGGACGGGAATCTGCGCTTCCACCATGAAAATGGTCAGCGCGATGGCGGTGAGCAGCGCCAGCCGGGTAATCCGGCGGGCTCCTTTATCCGGCGATGGCGTCAAGCGTGCCCCCTCCTCCCTTGATTTGGAGAATCACTTGATTGGGCAGACAGACGATGGGCACCGCGCTGTCGGAAATCCAGCCCTGATTGACGCATACCTGGTCGGGGCAGGTGGCGTGGGACATACACACCTGGCCGTCCTGGATGAGGACGGTGTTCTCGGCGCCGTTGTCTCCCTCTAAAACGATGGTTTGGGGCTGGCCGGACTGGGTCAGATTCACCGTTTCCACCAGTTGTCCATTCTGGTAAATCTCCAGAATCTGTCCGGGGGCGGAATGTCCGTTGAACCACACCCACCCCGCGCTGGCGGCCACGGCAAGGATCAGCAGGGCGGCAACGCCCTTTCCATACTTACTCATAGGAGAGGACCGTCACCTCCCGCTGGGTTTGGCCGTCGGCCAGGTGGAAGGATGTCTCCAGACCCGGCGTCATCTGCAGGCTGCCGTCCTCCATGACCCAGAGCACCTCCACCTCCAGCTGGGGATTTTCCTGCCAGAACCGGCCGCCCTCCTCCGCCCCCAGAACAAACAGGGCGGTGGACAGACCGTCGCACACGGTACCGTCGGCCCCTACCACAGTTACAGAGGCAACGCCGCTGCGGGCCGGGGCGGCGGTAGAGGGATCCATGATGTGCCAGTAAGTCTGGCCATCCTGCTGGAAATACCGCTGGTCGCTGCCGGAGGTGACCACCGCCAGGTCGGTTACCTCCACGACACCCAGGGCGGTCTGCTGACTCTGGGCGGGATCCTGTATGCCGATCCGCCAGGGGGTCCCGTCCGGTTTGGCCCCCACCGTCTGCACGTTGCCCCCCAGATACAGCAGGGCGGACTCCACTCCCACCTGCCGCAGGCCGTCGGCCAGCTTGGCGCCGGCGTAGCCTTTGGCCACGGACCCCACATCCACCATCTGTCCCTGGGGCAGGGAGGCGGTGGCGCCCTCCAGGGTCAGGGCGGTATAGTCAATCAGAGGGATCAGGGCGTCCAGCTCCTCCTGAGAGGGGACCCGGTATTCCCCGGTGGTGAAGCCCCAGGCCTGGACGGCGGGATAACTGGTAATGTCCAGGGCCCCGCCGGTGAGTTGGCACAGCTCCACCGCCCGGGCCAGCAGGTCGGCGGTCTCGCCATCCAGGGTTACTGCTTCCCCGGCGTTGTGGTTCAGGGCCCAGATCTGGCTGTTCTCGCTGGTAACGTCCCAAAGGCCGTCCCACCGGTACAGATCCTCTACCGCTTGGTCCAGCGCGGTCTGGGCGTCCGAGCCATAGATGGTCAGGGACATCACGGTGTCCATGGCAAAAACCTGGGTTTCGGCCGAAGGGGTGTCCCACAGGGCGCAGCCGGACAGCAGCAGGGCGGCTGCGGCTGCGGCGGCCATTTGTTTCCCGGCCATATCAGAGCACTTCCCGGTACATAGCGGCGGCATCCGCTTTTCCCACATTGTCGGCCACCACCAGCACCTCTACCTTCACGGTGCGCTCGCCGAAGCGCAGCTCCAGGATGTCGCCGGCCTTTACGTCGTAGCTGGCCTTCACCGGGCGGCCGTTGGCGGTGACCCGGGCGTTGTCGCAGGCCTCGTTGGCTACGGTGCACCGCTTGATCAGGCGGGAGACCTTCAGCCATTTATCCAAACGCATGTCTGTTACCTCCAGTTCAAAAAAACGGGGGCGCCGTCTGGGCGGCGCCCCCGTGCGTGGGTGGATATTACTTCGCCACCGCGTCCTTGAGAGCCTTGCCGGCCTTGAACACAGGGGTCTTGGCAGCGGGGATCTCGATCTCAGCGCCGGTCTTGGGGTTGCGGCCCACACGGGCGGCACGGGCCTTGACCTCGAAGGAGCCAAAGCCGACCAGCTGAACCTTCTCCCCCTCTACCATAGCGGCAGTGATGGCGTCTACCATGGCGGCGATGGCGGCCTCGGCGTCTTTCTTGGACAGATCGGCTCTCTCCGCCACAGCGCTGATGAGTTCATTCTTATTCATTGCGTTTTCCTCCTGGTAAAATGGTTGGTGAACGGCCCCTGAGTACTCAGGGCCTGGACTCCCTTTCCTTGGCCTGGCGCCACAGCTGTTCCAGCTGGGGGACAGACATCTGGCTCAGAGATGCGCCCTGAGCAAGCGATTCTACGGTACGGAACCGGGCGATGAACTTCTCACAGGCCTGGGTCAGCGCCTGCTCGCTGTCCAGTCCCAGGAACCGGCCGGCCTTTACGGCGGCAAACAGAACGTCCCCCAGTTCTTCCGAGGCGTCCCCGTCTCCGTGGGCGGCCCGGCGGAGCTCCTCCACCTCCTCCGCCAGCTTATCCAGAGCGGGATCCATGTCCCGCCAGTCGAAGCCTGCCTTAGCGGCCTTTCCCTGAATCTTTTCCGCCCGGATCAGGGCGGGGAGGGAACGGGCCACGCCGTTGAGGGCGTCGGTCACCGTCTGCTGGGACTTTTCCGCCCGCTTCTGCACCTCCCAGGTATCCAGCGCCTGCTGGGCGTCCTCCGCCTGCACACTGCCGAACACGTGGGGGTGGCGGTAGACCATTTTCTGTGCCACGCCGTTGACCACATCGTCAAAGGAGAACAGTCCCTCCTCTTGGGCCATCTGAGCATGGAACACGACCTGGAGCAGGACGTCTCCCAGCTCCTCCTGGAGATGGGCGGGATTGCCCTCGTCGATTGCCTCTACCGCCTCGTAGGCCTCCTCCAGCATATTGCGCCGGATGGACTGGTGGGTCTGCTCACGATCCCAGGGGCAGCCCCCCGGAGCCCGCAGCAGAGCCACGATTTGTACCAGATCCTTCATTCCATAGGAATCCATACGCTTAAAATCTACCACAGTTTATCTTCCTTCGCAAGGTATTTTTGGTGTTATTTTTATTACAGATGCAGAATTCTGGCAATTTTTTCGCCCTTCGGCATCAGCGTCAGGTCTTCCCGGGTCAGCATACCCAGCACCACCACCAAAACGCAGTATATGACCATGCCCACAAGTACCGCGGCCAGGGTGGACACGGCGTTGCCCAGATAGGACAGGGTGGCGATGGTTTCCCCTTCGGCAGTACGGGACAGCAGCTTGGACAGCAGCCCATACACCGCCCAGACGCCCAACCCCATCACCGCAGAGGCAAAAATGGGCTTGGCAAAAATGGGCAGGAACCGGGGGCGTCGGGGAATGACCCGGCTGATAAGGGCCAGATCCAGAATCAGACACAGGGCGAAGCAAGCCACGTTGCCGGCCGGCGCGCCGAAAATGCCGATGTTGGGGAGAATGACCACATTATAATTCAGAATGATCTTGGCGATGCCGCCCAGCAGCATAATGATCACAGGCAGGTTGACAAAACCGTGGGCCTGGAGAATGGAGTTGCACACCAGCATCATGCAGACGAACAGGGTGGCCAAGCCCAGGGTAGACAGCAGCGGGCCGGCCAGGTCGGCGTTCAGGCTGGGGAAGATCAGGGCCATGATGGGTTCGCCCAGCACATACAGTCCGGCGGCCATGGGACAGGCGGCCAGGACGGTGATCCGCATGGCGGAGCCGGTGATCTGGGCGGCGCCCCGCCGGTCGTGGCGGGCGATAGCACCCGAAACGGCGGGAATGACGGAGGCGGTGATAGCTGCCACCAGGGAGGTGGGCAGGTTATAGATGTTCAGTGCGCCGGAGTAGTTTCCGAAGAGAATGCGGCTGATGTCTTCCAGCGTGGCGTACAGGGCCTGGGCGGCTTCCGGCACGGGATCCATGGCCAACTGCTGGTTTAAAAGGCTCATGGTGACGGCTGTGCCCTCAGGCAAGGTGGCGGTCCAGGCATCAATGGCCTGCTTCAGCAGGTCGAAGTCGGCCACACCCTGGTAAAGGGCCCAGCACTCCGGGCGCTCCAGCAGGGCGCGTTGAAGCTGGCCCTGCACCAGAGAAGAGTCGATCACCGTCACGATGCCCACCATGGAAGAGCTGATGGTGATGGGAATGGCGATGGTGAGGATGCCCCGGAAGATCACGCGGTTGCGGTCGGGGGCGTCTCCCCGGGACAGGGGCTCCATGCGCCGATGCACGAAAAAGTCAAAGAGCATGTAGACCAGTGCCACGGCAGTGCCCACCGTGACGCCCACAATGGCGCCGGCGGCGGCATGGCCTGCGTCCTGACCCGCCTTGACCAGGAAATAGGCCAGGGCCAGACCAACGGTCAGCTTGCACAGGGCCTCAATGATCTGAGACACAGCGGTGGGGGTCATTCTGCCGTTGCCCTGGGCGTAGCCCCGGAAGGCAGACAGACAGCCCACGCAGATCACAGCCGGGGCCAGAGCGCGGATGCCGGGAGCGGCCTGGCCGTCGTTCATCATACCGGCCAGCTGCTCTGCCCCGAAGAACATAATCAGGAAGGACAGCACACCCATGGTGAGGAACATGGCCAGGGAGATCCGCAGGATCCGGTGCACCTGGTTGATCCGTCCCACGGCGTTGGCCTCGCTGACCAGCTTGGATACCGCCACCGGCAGGCCGGCGGTGGAGATGGTCAGCAGCACGCTGTAAATGTTATAGGCGTTATTGAAATCGGCCGTGCCCTGTTCCCCGATGATGTTGGACAGGGGGATTTTGTAGAACATGCCGATGAGCTTAACGATAATAATTCCGGCGGCCAGTACGGCGGCACCGCCGAAAAAGGTGTTCTGTCGGGAGGGCTGGGCCACCCGGCGGGGGGAATGACTCCGTGACGTCATGAATATCCTCCTTGCGCGGCCGCATCAGGCGGCCTGGAATCACCGATCCGGGAAAATGTGGGGCAGCGCATAGGTGCGCATCTCACCCATGATCCGCTCCAGATCCAGAGTGAGGAACTCACCCTTTTCATATATGATGCGGCCACGGGCCATATTCATCTCTACCCGGGCGCCGCAGGAGGAAAAGACCAGGTTTTCCAGCACGTCATGGCAGGGAACCAGGCTGGGATGGGTGAAGTCCACCAGGATCAGGTCGGCGTCTTTGCCGGGGGCGATGACGCCGGTGGAGCGGCCCAGGGCGGCTGCGCCGTTGGCGGTGGCCATGGCCAAAGCCTGACCTGCGGTAATGGCGGTGGGATCCCGCTGGACGCCCTTGTGCAGGACCGCAGCCAGCTTGATCTCCTCAAACATATCATGGCTGTTGTTGGAGGCCACGCCGTCGGTGCCCAGGGCCACATTGACCCCGGCAGCCAGCAGCTGAGGCACCCGGGCCACGCCGGAGGCCAGCTTTAGGTTGGACATGGGGTTATGGACGGCGGTGATGTTCCGGCGGGCCATCAGTTCCATATCCTCGTCGGTGACCCAGACGCAGTGAGCGGCCAGACCGCCGTTCTGCCACACGCCGTACCGGTCCAGCACCTGGAGCGGGGTGGCGCCGTGGCGACCGATGCAGTCCTGATGCTCCGACTGGGTCTCGGAGATATGCACCTGCATGCCGCAGCTGTGGTCGGCGGCCCAGCGTCCCGCCTGCTCCCACAGACGGGGGCAGGCGAAGGAGGTATATTCCGCGTGGACGGACACGTCCACCAGGATCCGCCCCTGGTCGTAGCCGTGCCACTGCTGGTACAGGGCCTCCATCTCCTTCCAGGACTCCATCTGGGTGGGATTCTGGTCGGCAAAGCACACCAGGGAGCGGCTGAGGTTGGCGCTGATGCCCGCCTGATCCACTGCCTGGGCGATGTCGTCGCAGAAGTAGTACATGTCGGCCACGCAGGTGGTGCCGGAGGCGATCATCTCCGCCAGGGCAAGCTGGGTGCCCGCCAGGACGGAGCGGCTGTCCAGACGGTCCTCGGCGGGGAAGATATAGTCGTTGAGCCAGTGCTGCAGGTCGCAGCCCCCGCCGTACCCCCGCATCAGGGTCATGGGCAGATGGGTGTGGGCATTGATCAGACCGGGCATGAGCACCTTGCCCCGGCCGTCAATGACCCGGTCAAAGCTGCCCAGGGGGCGCTGGGTGTCCACGGAGCGGATTTTGGATCCCTCCACCACAACGTAGGCGCAGGGAAGGACCGGACGGGCCGGATCCATGGTGACGGCAGTCACCTGCTCCAGTAAAATTGCCATGTTAGTCTCCTTCCTTCCCGGGGTTACAGCCGGGCCAGACAGGTGCGGATGAGAGCGGAGAATTTTTCTTTGGCTGCCTGGGCGGCGTCCAGCACCTCCTGCTCCGTCAGGGGCTGATCCAGAATGCCGGCGGCCATGTTGGACAGCAGGGCGATGCCCAGCACCTCCATACCGCAGTGCCCGGCAACAATGACCTCCGGGGCGGTGGACATGCCTACGGCGTCTCCCCCCAGGATCCGGGCGGCCCGGATCTCCGCCGGGGTTTCATACTGGGGCCCGTAGCAGTAGAAGTATACCCCTTCCCGCAGGGGAATGCTCAACTCCCGGGCGGCCTGGCGGGCCAGCTCCCGCAGACGGGGAGTATACAGGTTGGACGCGTCGGGGAAGCGGACGCCGAACTGAGGCAGGTTTTCCCCCCGGAGAGGGGACTCCGAGAACATCTTGATGTGGTCGGTGATGAGCATCAGGTCCCCTGCCTGCCAGGCGGTGTTGACACAGCCGGCGGCATTGGTGACCACCAGGGAGGTGCATCCCAGCAGCCGCAGTACCCGAATGGCGTAAGTGACCTCCTCGTAGGAGTAACCCTCGTAGTGGTGCATCCGGCCCTGCATCACCGCCACCGGCCTGCCCTCCAGCAGGCCGAACACAAAGCGGCCCTGGTGCCCGGGGGCGGTGGACGCCTTGAAGTGGGGAATGTCCCGGTAGTCCACGCAGATCGGCTGCGCTACCTCGTCGGCCAGATCCCCCAGACCGGAGCCCAGCACCATGGCCGTCCGGGGCACAAACCCGCCCAGCCTGCTTTGGAGATAGGCCGCGCTCTCCCGGTAGTCCTCCATGGTAAACGCCATTGTGACAACCTCCTTGTGCCCCCGGCGGGAGCCGATTTTCTTTGATTTCCCGGGAAAATATGGATTTCCGGGTATGGGTTTCAAAATAGTTTACACCAACAGGACGAAAATTGCAATGAAACAAGGGAAATTTCTCCGCCCTATCCCTGTAGGAGTACAATGCATGTTGGACAGTTGAGTAAAAAGGATGAAGGATAAGGCCTCATCGGTTATAGTTGAAGTTGCGGACAACAACGTAACGAGAGGGGGCCATATCCTTCATGAGCAAGAGTATAACACAAGACACGGCGTATCGGCAATCCCTGATGAAATACGCGGAGAAGTACGGTGTGAGCCGTGCCAGCCGGAAATACAACAAGAGCCGGTCGTACATCTACTTCTGGAAGGCCCGCTGGGATGGGAGTGTGGCTTCCCTGGCCTGTCACTCCAGACGTCCGCACAGCCATCCCAACCAGCACACAGAGGCGGAGCTGAAGCTGATCCGGGATATGCGCCGCCGCAACCCCAACCTGGGTATGGTAGAGCTGTGGCACCGGCTGCGGAAACGGGGCTATACCCGCCGCCCAGAGAGCTTGTTCCGCGTCATGCGCAAACTGGGGCTGTTTCCCCCGGCAGAGAAGAAAAAGGCATACAGGCCCAAGCCTTACGAGCAGATGACTTATCCAGGCCAGCGGGTTCAGGTGGATGTGAAAGTAGTACCCCGCAGGTGTATTGCAAACCACGAGCTTCGCCTGTTCCAATATACCGCCATTGACGAGTTCACTCGCCTACGCTTCTTGGCGGCTTATCCTGAACAGTCCACCTATTCCTCTGCTGACTTCCTCAAAAGGTTGTTCAAGTGGTATGCTCGTCGTGGCATCCGGGTGGAATGTGTCCAGACAGACAACGGCTTTGAGTTTACAAACCGCTTTTCCAACAGCAAGAGGGACATCCCCACTCTGTTTGAAACCACTGCCGCCGAGCTGGGCATCTTCCATAAGCTCATCCGGCCCTATACGCCACGTCACAACGGCAAAGTGGAGCGCAGCCACCGTGAGGACCAGAAGCGCTTTTACGCCTGCCACAGCTTTTACTCACTGGACGATTTTTCCAGGCAGCTTACCGTCCACAACCGCCGCTCCAACAACTTCCCCATGAGACCCCTCCACTGGCTCTCTCCCTCAGAGTTCGCTGTCCAATATGTTTGACAAACCTACAACAGGGGAAATTTCTCCGCCCTATCCCTCGAAACGGCGGGTTAAGGGCCTTGCCGGCTTCCAACGTACATGATATATTGGAGGCAAGGATCGATGCGGCGAATCAGAAATCTAAAAACACAACTGGAAGCCGTTAAAAGATGCGGGTAAATGCTGAAGAAAGGGCAGCACAAACAGTCCACCGCCCAAGTGCCAGTCAATTTGAGGCAATGTGGGCTTGATAGGCACTCAGTTTTCGGAGGTTTGTATCGGCCCAAGAATCGCCCCCTGCAAGAGCCGTATTGGCATTTCTGCAGATGAACCGGGTCACATCGCCATGCTGGGTATACCCACAAGATAGACCACAAGTCGGTCTGCCAGCATGTGCGTTTCAGTCTTGAGTCGATCCAGAGATGTGGAAAAGTGTTCAGCCATCAATAACCTGCCAAATATTTGTTTTGGCCAGGGGATTCTTTGGCGATATGCCAATCACCCCTGCCCTCCAGCTTGCATTTCAGTAACTCGGCTTTTCTTAAAGTTATAACGTTATAACCATGCCGTTTGCACTACACTTGATGTTGCCGAATGACACAGCAGCCCCCATGCTCCGTACACAGTCCACAAGCCTAAATGTTTTGACAAAGTCTTCCCACTTCTGATTGCCACACTTTAGTCTGTAAATATTGTAGTTGGGGGGTGAGTCCAATGGGCCAATAAATGGGCCAATAACCTCACATTTACGCTTAAACAGAAGGAGAATGTGTTGTGAAAAAGTTTTCATCTTTTGTACTGTCTTTGATAATGCTTTTTACTCTCTCGATTTCTGTATTCTCTCTAGAAACTGAAATGAGCAAAGATGAGGCGAGAGGTTATCTCCAATCGTACCATGTGACTAAACAAAATAGTGATGGAAAAGAATACTCTATAGAGTATATCTTTAACACTGAGGATGATTTGGAAAAGGCAGCAACTTTCCTTTCAGAAAAAGGGCTTTCCGCTTTTAATGCTGCTATCGAAGCTTCAATCGAAGAGGTTGTAAATGAAGAAGACCCAATTCACCAACCATATTCTACGGATCCCTCAACTGGGTATGCAACAGTTTCAGGAGACGGTAAACATTATGTCAGTACACAGGCTTATGGTTTAGCTAATTTTGATTCCCTCGGTGCAGTAGAATATTTGGTAGAACTGGGATATAGTGTGACTGTGTCGAATGGTGTATTTACCAACCTTGATAGTATTTCCTTTGATATCCCTTATATTTCCAGCACTGGAAGTTGGGGAAATGTAAGCCTCCCATTCCACTGTTATGACACCAGTGCCGGTGTAACCGCAAATTACGATATCACAAAAAGCGTTGAACTGCCTGTCGGTGATTTTTCTATCGTTATTAAAACGGAAACAGATAGTGAGATATTCGCTCTTTTAACAAGTATTGCCTGAGCCGCAGAAGGGTCTTTAGCAACTCGACGAGATACATAGACTGAAAACAACGATTACGGAGACCCGCCTGCACAGCGGTTCTCCGTAATCGTTTCTCTCTGCCAATTTTGTCGGGGGCCATTTAGGGCAAGTCAATATTTTTTAGAACATAGAGTATGGATGACACAAGAAACAGAATCAGAAGGGTAACCGATAGGCCTCTCAGGGGGAAGATATAATCATACGCAAAGGTACGATCCAAAAACGCGAAGGGAAGCACACACAAGGCCGCAAGGAGAATTTGGGACAAAAAGTAACACGCGATCCTTCGGATGGATGTCCGATAGCTGTTTTTTGCCAGGGCGCCAATCATTACGATATGCCCAAGAGTATACAGAGATCCACACGCAGTATACATCTTCTCAGACAATATGCGGAAAAATAACCTGCGCTCCGCGATATCTCCCACCATAGAAATCTCGTATGGATTCATGGTCAGGTTGGCGTAGAAGAAAATACCAGCAAAAGAAAGCAAACCAAAAACAAGAAGAAAGTCAATCAAGCAGACCATAACGCGCAGTTTTTTCATTGTGCCCTCCCCGTTGTTTCCGTTTCGGAGTATGTTTGTGCCTGAAATGCCCAGCCCTGTCCCCGTGAATCGGGGCATCAATTTTTGTATCACGGTTATTGTATCATATTTTTTTGCGAGAAGGAAAGGAAAAGAGAAATTTAAGTGCGAAAACATCCGGTAGAATTTCCCCGCTATGACTTGAGATCCCCCAAAGAAGGTGGAAAGTTGCCCTTGCCCGATGGAGATAAATTCGCTATACTGAGACAAACCAAGTCGGATACGGGAGGAACACGCCATGAAGCGAATTGACAAAGAGAACTACTATCTGGACATCGCCGAAACGGTGCTGGAGCGCTCCACCTGCCTGCGCCGGTGCTACGGTGCCATTATTGTAAAGAACGATGAGATCGTCTCCACCGGCTACAACGGCGCCCCCCGGGGCCGGAAAAACTGCATGGATCTGGGCTACTGCACCCGGGAGGCCATGAACGTACCCAGCGGGGAGCGGTACGAGCTGTGCCGCTCCGTACATGCGGAGATGAACGCCATTATTTCCGCTGCCCGGCGGGACACCCTCGGGGCCACTTTGTACCTGGCCGGCCGGGAGGCGAAGACGGGAGAGCTGCTCCAACATGCCACCTCCTGCTCCATGTGCCGCCGCCTGATTATCAACGCAGGGATCGACCGGGTGGTGATCCGGGAGAGCGAGCGGGACTACAGCGTGGTTCATGTGGAAGACTGGATCCGGGTGGACGATTCTCTCCCCCAGGAGAAGCCCTGAACCGGGCTGCGGGCAAAATCCCGGAAATGGGGGATATGACGGGAATAAATCTTGACATGCCCTAAAGTTGCCTTTACAATACAAAGAGGACAAATCTGAAAAACTTGGGGGATGTTTTTCAAATTGTCGCAGGGCGTACCGCTGGATCTGCAGAGGTACACCTTGCGGCTGATTTTATGTCGAAAGGTTTGATTCGGACAGGGGGGTTCCTGGCCGGGTCATTACGCCGGGGCCGCGGATGGCGGCCCGTCTCCGGGGCGGATGCCCCGCCTGATTTTGAATTTTGGAGGTGTATACATGTTCCCTGAAATCATCGCCGCCGTGGTCGGTTTGATCATCGGCGGCATTGTGGGCTCCCTGATCGGCTGGAACCGCCGGAAAAGCACCGCGGAGCGGGAAATCGGTTCCGCTGAGGAAGAAGCCACCCGGATTGTGAATGAGGCCTACAAAAACGCGGAAAACAAGAAGCGTGAGGCCCTGGTAGAGGCCAAGGAGGAGATCCTCAAGGCCCGTAACGAGTACGAAAAGGAAGAGAAGGAGCGTCGCTCCGACCTGCAGAAGCAGGAGCGGCGTCTGCAGCAGAAGGAAGAGAACCTGGACCGCAAGACGGAGAATATGGAGAAGAAGGAAGAGCATCTCTCCCACCGTCTGGCCAAGCTGGAAAGCACCCAGGCCGAGGCTGAGGCCATCCGGCAGAAGCACCTGGAGGAGCTGGAGCGGATCTCCGGCTTTACCGCTGAGGAGGCCAAGAGCTACCTGCTCAAGCAGCTGGAGGACGACGTCACCCACGAGTCCGCGCTGAAGATCAAGGAGATCGAAGCCCGCTTCAAGGATGAGGCGGACACCAAGGCCCGGGAGCTGATCTCCCTGGCGATCCAGCGCTGTGCCGCCGACCACGTGGCTGAGGCCACGGTGTCTGTGGTGGCCCTGCCCAACGACGAGATGAAGGGCCGCATCATCGGCCGGGAAGGCCGCAACATCCGTACCCTGGAGACCCTCACCGGGGTGGATCTGATCATCGACGACACGCCGGAGGCCATTACCGTCTCCTGCTTTGATCCCGTCCGCCGGGAGATCGCCCGGCTGGCTTTGGAGAAGCTGATCCTGGACGGCCGCATCCATCCCACCCGCATCGAGGAGATGGTGGAGAAGGCCAAGCGGGAGGTGGACGCCACCATCAAGGCCGAGGGCGAGCGTGCCATCTTCGAGACCAACGTCCACGGCCTGCATCCCGAGCTGGTCAAGCTGCTGGGCCGGATGCGGTACCGCACCAGCTACGGACAGAATGTGCTCAACCACTCCATTGAGGTGGCCCATATCGCCGGGCTGCTGGCCGCCGAGATCGGCGCCAACGTGGCCGAGGCCAAGCGGGCCGGCCTGCTCCACGATCTGGGCAAGTCCATTGACCATGAGGTGGAGGGCTCCCACGTCTCCATTGGCGTGGAGCTGGCCCGGAAGTATCGGGAGAGTGAGGCTGTGATTCACGCCATCCACGCCCACCACAACGATGTGGAGCCTCAGACCGTGGTGGCCTGCCTGGTGCAGGCGGCTGACGCCATTTCCGCCGCCCGTCCCGGCGCCCGCCGTGAGAACCTGGAGAATTATATCAAGCGGCTGGAGATGCTGGAGGAGATCACCTCCTCCTTCCCCGGCGTGGAGAAATCCTTCGCCATCCAGGCCGGCCGGGAGGTCCGCATCATGGTCAAGCCCGAGGTGGTCAGCGAGGATCAGATGGTGCTCCTGGCTCGGGATATTGCCAAGAAGATCGAGGACGAGCTGGAGTATCCCGGCCAGATCAAGGTCAACCTGCTGCGGGAGACCAAGGCCGTGGATTACGCGAAATAATTCCCGTTGGATCGGAAACACTAATAGAGAGCAGGACGCAACCCCGCGTCCTGCTCTTTCTTCCGGAATTGATGTATTTTTCCCAACCGCGGCTTGCGTTTCCCGATGGGGTGCTTTATAATGAGAAAAGCGAAGTTGCTGGGGTGAGCCGGCGGTTTCGCCGCAGCTGATGCGAAACAAAAGAGAAGGAGTACGCTATGACAGCTACAGAAAGAAAATCGCTGATGATTACGGCCTGCAAGGTGCGCATGGGCATCATTGAGAGTACCCATTCCGCCAAAGCCGGTCATCCCGGCGGCAGCCTGTCCGCTGCCGATCTGTTCACCTATCTCTATTTTAAGGAACTGAACGTAGACCCGGCCAACCCCAAGTGGGCCGACCGGGACCGCTTTGTTTTGTCCAAGGGGCATACTGCGCCCGGCCTGTATACGGCGCTGGCGCTGCGGGGTTTCTTCCCTGAGAAGGATCTGCTGACGCTGCGGCATGTGGGCAGTTACCTCCAGGGGCACCCCAACCTGAATCTGACCCCCGGCGTGGATATGTCCACCGGCTCTCTGGGTCAGGGCATTTCCGCCGCTGCCGGTATGGCGCTGGCGGCCAAGTACCAGGGGAAGGACTGCAGGGTATACGCCCTGCTGGGTGACGGCGAGATTCAGGAAGGCCAGGTGTGGGAGGCCATGATGTTCGCCCACCACTATAAGCTGGACAACCTGTGCATTATCATTGACAACAACGGGCTGCAGATCGACGGTGATGTGGCCCAGGTGATGTCTCCCTATCCCATCCCTGAGAAGCTGCGGGCCTTTGGCTTCGCTGTGGCGGAGATCGACGGCCACGACTTTGATCAGATGGAGGCCGCTTTTGCCCAGGCCCGCCAGACCAAGGGCACTCCCTTTGCCATTGTGATGAAGACCACCAAGGGCAAGGGCGTCAGCTACATGGAAAACAACGCCGGCTGGCACGGCAAGGCCCCCAATGATGAGGAGTACGAGCAGGCTATGGCGGAGCTGCGGGCCCGCCTGGCGGAAGTGGAGGGAATGTAAGATGGCAGATGTGAAGAAAATTGCCACCCGAGACAGTTACGGCGCCGCCCTGAAGGAGCTGGGCCGTCTCCACGACGACATTGTGGTGTTTGATGCCGACCTGGCCGGCTCCACCAAGACGGGGGTATTCCGTAAGGAGTTTCCTGACCGTCACTTCAACTGCGGTATTGCCGAGGCCAACATGATGGCGGTGGCTGCCGGTGCGGCTACCATGGGACTGGTGCCTTTTGCCTCTTCCTTTGCCATGTTCGCCGTCGGACGCCCCTTTGAGCAGATCCGCAACTCCATCGGCTATCCCAAGCTCAACGTGAAGATCGGCGCCACCCACGGCGGCATTTCCGTGGGTGAGGATGGCGCCTCCCACCAGTGCTGCGAGGACTTTGCCCTGATGCGTTCCATCCCCGGCATGGTGGTCATGTCCCCCTCCGACGATGTGGAGGCCCGGGCCATGGTGAAGGCAGCTTATGAGCATAAGGGCCCGGTCTACATGCGTTTTGGCCGCTCCGGTGTGCCGGTCTTCCATGAGGAAGAGGGCTACTCCTTCCAGATCGGGAAGGGTGAGGTGCTCCGCCAGGGCAGTGATGTGGCCATCATCGCCAACGGCCCCCTGGTGGCCGAGGCGCTGGAGGCTGCCGCTCAGCTGGAGGAGAAGGGTGTCTCCGCCCGGATCATCAATATGGCGACCATCAAGCCCCTGGATGACGAGCTGGTGCTGGCTGCCGCCCGGGAGTGCGGGAAGATCATCACCTGCGAGGAGCACAGCATTATCGGAGGCCTGGGCGAGGCGGTGTGTGCCCTGCTGTCTGAGCAGCTGCCCACTCCCGTGCGCCGTATCGGCGTCAACGATGTGTTCGGCTATTCCGGTCCTGCCGGGGAGCTGATGAAGCTGTTTGGCCTGTGTGCCGACCATATCACTGAGGTCGCTGTGGACTTCTGCAAATAAGAAAATAACATGCCCGGCCGACGACCGCCGGCCGGGCATAACGATAAGCGGCCCCGGCGTAAACGCCGGGGCCGCTTATCTGTGTGTGTAAAAGGAGAGGGAGAAATGAGAAAAAACATCTATTCCACTGGGTACGGTCTTATCATATCGGATAAATAAGTCAAAATCGTGTATCACCTGTGAATTTTTTGTAAATTGGAATCCATATCTTTGACGCTGGGATGCGTGTGCGGATGTGCTGGAAAGGGCGCGGGCGTTAGACGAAAATATCCAACGCCTGTCGGAAAAATGAGACAGGGCAAGGATGTTAATAAAATATGACACAGGATGGATGGTAGAAATAGCTGGAAAAGATGAAAACAACTTGAAAAACACATTAAATTGTAAAATGGAAGGGACCACCAGGAAAAAACCAAAATTACCAGTTGAAATCCATGCCTGAATGAAGTAGAATAAGTGCGTAGTACCTTGCTATGCCCAAACAAGGGCTTTGATGCCCTGAAAACAGAAAAGGTGGTGGGGGAAGGGCTTGAGACATTCCGGGATAACGGACGGCGGACGTGGAAAAGGGAAGCAACGCTGGATTCTGGGTGTTGCTGGGTGTTTGCTTCTGGTTCTTGTTGTGGTCGGCGGCTGGTTTGGATGGACACAGAGGAACAACATCCGGGCGCTCTATTTGGCCATGACGCAGGATCAGAATACGCTGACCCAGATGCAGGAGGAACAGGACCGCCAGCAGGAAGAGCTGCTGAATCAGTATGGCCTGACAAAGCCGGACACCAGCCAGCTCCAGCAGGAGCAGAGTGGGGAGACGGATCCTTCCAGCGAGCAGTCTGACAATCAGACCGGTGGCCAGACGGGGACGTCAGGCGCATCCGGCGGTCAGACGGGGACGTCAGGCGCATCCGGCGGTCAGACGGGAGAAAGCTCCCAGACCGGCACGAGCGAGAAAACGGACGCTGAAAAGGCGCAGGCGGAAATTCAAGGCTATGTCAACCAACTGTACCAAGTGGAGGATAAGTTCCTTGCCCGGCTGGACGAGATTATTGCCCAAACCAAGCAGGAGTACAAGGATTTGCCTGCTGCTCAGCGTACCCAGAAAAAGAAAATTTCCCTTGTCCAGTCCAAAATGAGCATTCTGCTGGCAGAGGAAAGTAAGTGCGACGCAGAGGTCGAGGCTATTCTGGCCAATATCCAGGCGACGCAGAAGAAGTATGGGCAAAGCAACGATCTGGTCAGCCAGATTCGGGCTTACTATGAGGACAGCAAGGCCAATTGGAAGGCCGCAAAAATGACGGAACTATACAGCTGATCGTGAATCGGTCACCGTGTAGTACATAAAAATGAAGCTTCAAATAAACGATAGTGAGGAGTAATGAACGTGAAGAAGAACGCATTTTCCCTGTGCCTGGCTGGCACCGTGCTGTTCGGGACAGTGACTACTCCGGCGCTGGCGCTGAGTGTAGATAAACTGACCGACGTGTCCAAGAACGACTGGTTCTATCCCTATGTCCAGTATGTGGCGGAGAAGGAGTATATGGTGGGCGTGGCGGAGAACACCTTTGCCCCCAATATGCAGGTGACCCGCGCCATGTTCGTCACCACTCTGGCTGCTCTGGACGGCGCCGGCACCAGCACCGCCCGGACTCCCTTCACCGATGTGGCCGACGGCGCTTGGTACAGCAACGCTGTGAAGTGGGCTTATGCCAACGGCATCGTGGCCGGCGTCAGCGCTACCGAGTTTGCTCCCAACGCTGTGATCAGCCGTGAGCAGATGTGTGTCATGATGTCCGCCTTCCTCAATTACCGTGCCAATAAGGATGACGTGACCTTCAAGACCACTGTGGACGAGAAGACCTTCCCCGACGCCGCCTCCATTAGCACTTGGGCTAAGGACGCTGTGAAGAAGAGCCAGATGTGGGGCTTGGTGGCCGGCGACGAGAACGGCTACATGAACCCCCAGAAGGCTGCAACCCGTGCCGAGGCCGCTGTTATGCTCAAGCAGCTGGACGCTGTGCTGGCTTCCGGTGTGTCTACCGGCGGCGGCTCCTCCGGCGGTGGCGGCGGTAGCTCCTCCAGCAAGACCGCCGATTATACCGTGAAGGTTACTGTGAGCGTGCCTGACGGCATCAGCACCACCGATCTGGAGCTGCTGGCGTCCTATGACAACGTGAAGATCAAGGGCAGCAACGTGACCGGCGACAAGACCCTCGGCCAGATCGCTCAGGACCTGACCACCGGCGAGAACGAGACTGCTATTACCAATGCCGTTGACGCTGCTATGAAGCAGGTGAAGGGCAAGAGCGTGACCCGCACTGTCAATGGCCAGACGGTGACCGTTACCGTCAGCAATGACGGCATTGTCTCCGCTTCCGTGGCCATGAAGGTGACGGACCTGACCGGCGGCGTGACCCGTGTCTCCCAGGCCGACGTGGAGAGCCTGATTGAGAAGCTGCAGGCCGGCGGCTCCATCGAGTTCACCGCGACCGATGTGGAGGCTCTGGATAAACTGCTGGAGAAGATGGATGAGCTGGACGGTATGACGGATGCTGAGATCCAGGAGAAGATGGACGAGTACGTGGCCGGCAACCCCGCCCTGGAGCAGGCTGTGGCCGGTATGACTGTGGACGCCGTCCGTGATGCTGCTGCTTCCTACCAGACTCAGCTGGAGGATATCAAGAGGGTAGTGGAGGAGACTCCCGCCGGCGAACCCATCGAGACCGAGCCTGTTATGATGGACGTGGCCATGGATCTGGGCGTCTACCTGGAGAAGGCCAGCAACGCCTTTGCCGCCCGCAAGGACGCCGTGATCTCCCGCCTGGAGCAGGAGGTCGGCATTGTCCTGACCGAGGCCCAGAAGGAGAAGGCTGAGGCTGTGTACGACCTGTCCGATCCCAGCCGCTATGTGG
>CALXDY010000088.1 GCA_944387225.1 uncultured Oscillospiraceae bacterium
AACCAGTTCCCCCTGGATACGCGGCTTCGCCGCGATACCCCTTCCGCTCTCCGAGGGGGTAAAATAGTCTACGAAGCTCTATCACTGTATTTGGAGGTTTTGGTATGAAAAACTCCCATTCGGAATCCTACGCCGCCGCTGGAGTGGATGTGACCGCCGGCTACGAGGCGGTGGAGCGCATCAAGCCCATGGTGGAGTCCACCTATATCCCCGGGGTAATGGGCACTCTGGGCGGCTTCGGCGGCATGTTCGCCCCCGACCTCACCGGCATGAAAAAGCCCGTTCTGGTCTCCGGCACCGACGGGGTGGGCACCAAGCTGAAGATCGCCTTTTTGATGGATAAGCACGACACTGTGGGCATCGACTGCGTGGCCATGTGCGTCAACGACATCATCTGTGGCGGGGCCTCCCCCCTGTTCTTTTTGGACTACATCGCCTGCGGCAAGAACCACCCCGCCCGCATTGCGGACATCGTCTCCGGCATCACCGAGGGCTGCCGCCAGGCCGAGTGTGCCCTGGTGGGCGGCGAGACCGCCGAGATGCCTGGCTTCTACCCCGAGGAGGAGTACGACCTGGCTGGTTTCTCCGTGGGCATTGTGGATGAGGAGAAGATCATCGACGGGAAGAAACTGTCCCAAGGGGATATCCTCATCGGCCTAGCCTCCTCCGGCGTCCACTCCAACGGCTTCTCTTTGGTGCGAAAGATCTTTGACGTGGAGCACGCCGACCTGAAGACGCCCCGGAAGGATCTGAATGGCAAGAGCCTGGGCGAGGCCCTGCTGGCCCCTACCCGCATCTATGTGAAGGCGGTGAAGGCCCTGCTCAAGGGCGGCGTGGAGATCCACGCGGTGAGCCACATCACCGGCGGCGGCTTCTATGAGAACGTGCCCCGGATGATGACCGACGGCCTCACCTCCCAGATCTGCCTGGACTCCTTCCCTCGCCTGCCCATTTTCGATCTGATCCAAAAGACCGGGAACATCCCCGAGCGGGACATGTATAACACCTTCAACATGGGGATCGGTATGGTGCTGGCCCTGCCCGCCGCCCAGGCCAAGCAGGCCCTAGAGATCCTGTCCGCCGCCGGCGAGACCGCTTATCAGATCGGTGAGGTAGTGAACGGGGCTGAGGGCGTTGTGCTGGTGTGATCTCCTGTCCTGTAGAGGCGCACAGTGAATGCCCGTTTTTAGAGCAAAGCGGATACCGGGCGCACACTGTGCGCCCCTACCTCAAATGAGGAGGTCTTCTTCATGCCAAAACGCATCGCCGTCCTGGTCTCCGGTGGGGGGACCAATCTCCAGGCCCTCATCGATGCTCAGGACCGGGGGGAATTAGCCAATGGGGAGATTGCCGCGGTTCTCTCCTCCACTCCCAACGCCTACGCCCTGGAACGGGCCAGACTGGCAGGCATCCCCGGCTTTTCCTTTCCCAAAAGCCAATACCCCACTGCCCAGGCCCTCACCGCCGCCCTGGTGGACAAGCTGCGGGAGCTGCGCATCGACCTGGTGGTGCTGGCCGGCTTTATGACCATTCTCACCCGGGAGCTGTTCCAGGCCTATGAGAACGCGGTCATCAACATCCACCCCTCCCTCATCCCCTCCTTCTGCGGGAAGGGCTGCTACGGCCTTCATGTCCATGAGAAGGCCCTGGAGTACGGGGTAAAGGTGTCGGGCGCCACCGTCCATTTCGTCACCGAGGAGTGTGACGCCGGTCCCATCATCCTGCAAAAGGCGGTGGAGGTGCAGCCGGAGGACACTCCGGAGATCCTTCAGCGGCGGATCATGGAGCAGTGCGAGTGGAAGCTGCTGCCCCAGGCCGTGGCCCTGTTCTGCCAGGACCGCCTGGCGGTGGAGGGCCGGATTGTGACCATTCTCCCCCCGAAAACCCAAGCGATGTGACTGACGGAAGTGGGCGAACCCACAGGGAGCATCGCCGTCCGGCCGGTAGCCGGACGTATGCCGACCGTCTGGGCACATCTGCAGGCATATTGCGTGTAGGTGTGCCCTTTTTCCATGTCAAATCAAGCTTTAGGAGGCATTTGTATGCAAATCCAGGATTTCAGCGCCCTGCTCCGCTCCCATCCCTACCCCGGACGGGGCATTCTGCTGGGCCGCAGCGCCGACAACACCAAGGGCGTGATCGCCTATTTCATCATGGGCCGCAGCGAGAACAGCCGCAACCGGATCTTTGAGACCACCGAGGACGGCATCCGCACCAAGGCCTTTGACGAGAGCAAGATGACCGACCCCTCCCTCATCATCTACCATCCCGTTCGGAAGGTGGGCCGGGGCTACGTGGTCACCAACGGAGACCAGACCGACACCATCCGGGATCACATTCTGGAGGGCCGTTCCTTTGCCGAGGCCCTGCGGACCCGGTGCTATGAGCCTGACGGCCCCAACTACACCCCCCGGATCTCCGGCCTGCTCTCCCCCGACGGCAGCTTCAAGCTGTCCATCCTGAAATCCGCCGACGGGGATCCCAGCTGCAACCACCGCCACTTCTACGAGTACGACGCCCCCCTGGCGGGAGAGGGCCGGTTCATCCACACCTATCAGGAGAACCTGGATCCCCTGCCCTCCTTTGAGGGCGAGCCCCGCCGGGTGGCCATCACCGCCCCCGACGCCAAGACTCTGGCCGAAGAGATCTGGGCCAGTCTGAACGAGGACAACAAGGTGTCCCTGTACGTGTGCTATGTGGACCTGGCCACGGAGGAGACGGACGCCGTTATCATCAACAAGCATCAGTAAAAGGAGGCTCCCATGACCTTCACCGCCCCCATTCTGGATTTTCAGAGCCGCCGGGCCGCCGTCCCCTTCCAGCCCCCGGTGCTGTGCTCCACCGCCGCCTTCCCCCTGCTGCTGGCGGGGGTGCCCGCCCTGCGGAAGACCCCGGGGCTGGCCACCATTGAGGACGCGGGGGAGGCCTACTTCACCTCTGTCCCCTTCTGCCTCAGCGGCCAGGGGCGGCAGGCCGCCCGGGTCCATCTGGAGCAGGTATTCGGCATCACCGACCGGGACAGTCTGGTGGCCTTCTGCCAAAACTCCATCCACGTCCACCGGGAATATCTGGACTTCGAGTCCTTCTGGGAGGGGCGTCCCGCCTTCCCCCTGGAGGATCTGACCCCCCAGGCCCGGGAGCGGTTCCAGAGCCTGTCGGACTTTGCCCGGCAGTTTCAGCCCATCGTGGGCCGCCGGGGCTTTCTGGCCTGGGACATCAGCGAGACCCTGGGCCATCTCCGCTCCGCCTGCGCCTGTGAGCTGATCTCCATGGAGGAGTACCGTCAGCTGTCTCAGTACTGGGTGGAGCAGGCCGCCGCCTTCCACAGCTGGACGGAGTACGCCGTCGGCCTGGTGTGCGGCGCGTCCTACTGGGCCTTCCGCATGGGCGGCGAAGGGGACGCGGCCTCTTACCGGGATCTGAACCTCCGCCTGGCAGGCCAGCTGCTGGACAGCAAACAGGCCTGGGCGGGCCGGATCTGGCCCCGGCCCCAGAGCAAGGCGTACAAGCTGTCCGCCCCGGAGCTGCGGCCCCTGCTGACGGACTGGGCCGGTCCCTCCGGCTGCCTGGCCACCGATGAGATCACCGTCTCCGGCCGGAAGGTGGGCTACTGCTACCGGGAGCAGCCGGGGCAGGTCGACCGGGACAGCGGCTGGCGGTTTTTCGCCGGGGACGAGGACGAGGCCTACCTCAGCGACCCGTCCCACCTGGCGGTGTACGACCTGAACACCATCTGCAACTACGACCCCGACCTGATCCCCCTGCTGGGCGCCCCCTACGGCAGCGCCTACGCCCGTGGGGAGGACGGAGCCTTCCATTTTGAACCACTGAATCCACCGGATGAGAAAGGATGACCGAACATGACCGAACTGGAACTGAAATACGGCTGCAACCCCAACCAGAAGCCTGCCCGCATCTTCATGGAGGAGGGTGAGCTGCCCCTGAAGGTGCTCAACGGCAAGCCCGGCTATATCAATTTCATGGACGCTCTGAACTCCTGGCAGCTGGTCAAGGCCCTGAAAAAGGCCACCGGCCTGCCCGCCGCCGCCTCCTTCAAGCACGTCTCCCCCGCCGGTGCGGCCCTGGGCCTGCCCCTGACCGATGTGGAGCGGAAGATCTACTTCGCCCCTGAGGGAGAGCTGTCCCCCATCGCCTGCGCCTATATCCGGGCCCGGGGCGCCGACCGGCTGTGCTCCTTCGGCGACTGGGCGGCTCTCAGCGACGTGTGCGACGCCGACACCGCCCGCTTCCTGGCTCTGGAGGTGTCCGACGGCATCATCGCCCCCGGCTATACCGACGAAGCCCTGGAAATCCTGAAAACCAAGCGCAAGGGCGGCTACAACGTGGTGGAGATCGACCCCGACTACCAGCCCAGCCCTGTGGAGCGCCGGAACATCTTCGGCATCACCTTTGAGCAGGGCTACAACGACCTGGACATCAACGAGGAGATGCTGGGCAACATCGTCACCACCAACAAGGAGCTGCCCCAGCAGGCCAAGCACGACATGCTGCTGGCCCTCATCACCCTGAAATATACCCAGTCCAACTCCGTCTGCTACGTGAAAAACGGCCAGACCCTGGGCGTGGGCGCCGGCCAGCAGAGCCGCATCCACTGCACCCGTCTGGCGGGGAACAAGGCGGATATCTGGTGGCTGCGCCAGCATCCCAAGGTGCTGGGCCTGCAATTTGTGGACAACATCCGCCGCCCCGACCGGGACAACGCCATCGACATCTACATCTCCGACGAGCACGATGATATCCTGGCCGACGGGGTGTGGCAGAACACCTTCAAGGT
>CALXDY010000089.1 GCA_944387225.1 uncultured Oscillospiraceae bacterium
GCCTGTCACGCCGGAGGTCGAGGGTTCAAGTCCCTTCCGAGTCGCCATTTGCCTCTGTAGCTCAGTTGGTAGAGCAGAGGACTGAAAATCCTCGTGTCGTTGGTTCGATTCCGACCGGAGGCACCAAAGTCCTGGCGTTCCCGCCAGGCAATCTGCGAGTGTAGCTCATCTGGTAGAGCGCCACCTTGCCAAGGTGGAGGTAGCGAGTTCGAGCCTCGTCACTCGCTCCATTACGGAGCAAAGTTCACTTTGCTCCGTATTTAACAAGGTGCCATAGCCAAGTGGTAAGGCAGAGCTCTGCAAAAGCTCCACTCCCCAGTTCAAATCTGGGTGGCACCTCCAAAAAGAAACACCAGCCGACAGGCTGGTGTTTCTTTTTGGGTTCCGGCGGCCAAAGGCCGCCTCCACCCTCAGTAGATTCAAATGCTCGGCGGAACTGAATTCCGCCTGCGCCGAGGTTTTGGCCTGCGGCCAAAACGCTCGTAGGTTGCAAAAGCGCCGCCCCACCGTGTGGGGCCCCGTCACATCCTCAGCATCCCAACAAGACGCAAACATGGCCACGCCGTCTGGCGCGGCCATGTTTCTTTTCTCCTACAGGGACTTTCCACAGCATATATGCTATAATGAAGCAAAAGCGGCTGCCGTCCCAGGTTCGGCCGCCATCAGGAGGTTGCGTATGGACGCTGTGACTCAATATTTTCAGCTGGCCGCCCAGCGGCCGGAGCTCTTCTCCCCTTCCCATCTCATCCCCATCTGCATGGATGAGCAGGCCATGCGGGACTATACCGCCCGCACCGGCCGGGAGGTAGGGGTCGTATATGATAATACCCCCTACTACTGGGTGGTGGCCGATCTGTGCGTCCGTCCCGACGGGACGCTCTATCCCTACTGCCGGGTGATTTATCCCCACAAGGAGAGCAACGGAGTGGTGGTCATTCCCTGCCGGGAGGGCCGGTTCGGCCTGCTGTCCATATTCCGTCATCCCCCCCGCATGGAAAGCGGCGGGGAGTTCCCCCGGGGCTTCGGCGAGGATCTGACTCCGGCGGAAAACGGAGTCAAGGAGCTGTGGGAGGAGCTTGGGGTCCGGCTCTCTCCGGATGAGTTGGAGTTTTTAGGGGAAATCCAGACGGATACCGGCCTGAGCGCCGGAAAAGTCCAGGTGTTCTGCGCCCAGATCGGCCAGGAGGACATCCCCCCGGATAACGGAGAGGGCATTCACGGTCTGCGTTGGGTCACCCCCCAGGAGCTGGCTCAGCAGATCGCCGACGGCACCATTACCGACGGGGTCACTCTGGGCGCTTATCTCCAGTATTTGTGCCGGAAGGGGCTGGCCTGACCATCTTCCTATCCCGCATCCACGCACGCAGCAGCGCTCCGCCGTCTCCAAGGGCCGCACCAAATTGCCGGAAGCTGTCCCAAATATCCATGAGATGGAGCCATCCGGACACCTGGGAGCCCACGATGCCGAACACCAGGATATTCAGCAGAGGCAGAACGGCGGGATGAATATGGATCTGCTCCCCAAAAGAAAGAAATACTCCCTCCACTGCCTCCAGCGCCACGGACACCGCCAAAAACAGGGCAATGTATGCCCCGGCACTGCGGATCTGGGTCAGCAAGCTGCCAACCACCCGCCTGCCCCAGGTTGTTCCCCGTGGAGGCGCGTACCGCACCACCCGCTCCGCCGCCGTCCAGTTGGGCATAGCCGCTTGGGCAGGGTGATCGGGCACCGCGGTGCTGTCCGGCTTCAGAAACTGGTGTATCCCCGTCTGTCCATCCTCCCAGTAGGAAGGCAGACGAAGCAAGAAGTCCGCCCAGAAGGGCTCCTCCTCCCGGACGCTGCCCACCGCACCCTGGATGCTGGCTGCCACGGTGTAGTTATAGCACAGATCCACCACGGCCTCAGCCATGGACAGTACCTCCCGGTCTTCCCCGGCCTCCGCAGCCCTTCTCAAGGCCCCGTGCCAGCTGCTCCGGTCGTTGATCCGCCCGTCTGCCTGGATCTCCGGCCAAAGGGCGCGGATTTTCTCCGCCCCCCGCCGCAGCAAAGGCAGCAGGGGGATTTTCTCCCCCGCGTCCTCCCCTCCGCACCGGTCAATCACCCACGTTAAGTAGGTCTCCAGGGGCGGAAAGTCCCCCATATTGGCCGGATTGCTGGCCAGAGGCTCCCGGCTGAGGCGAAGAATCAGTTCCACGTAGGTTTTGGCGAATTCCATCCGCCACCGTTCCTCCCCCGCCCCCATTCCATCCAGAATGGACGGGTCGCTGTATTGCAGGGCGTACCGGATGGCGGACAGGGAAGCCTTATCGTTGGCCCGGAAGGGCAGCGCGGAAAACAGGAACTGCTCACCCCCGGCGCTGAGGCACCGCTCCACTCCGTTTTGCACATAATGGGAGGCCGTACGCACGATGCGCTGGGGTGCGTATTGGGGCAGGATGCCGTAATCCTTTACCACCTCCCGCTGAAACAGCTCCGGATAAGCTGCCCGGCAGTCCGCCAGCACTCGGCTCAGGGCCTCCCCGTCCACCGCTCTGCGGTAGCTGTTGGGAACAAACCGGGAGTACCGGATGGCGCCCTGGGCGAACAGGGAGACAATCGGTTGGTATGTGCGAGGAGTACGCACCGCCCACAGGAAGGCCTCTGAGTCGGTGAGCTGGTTGAAGGACAGCACCACCCGGTTCCCCTTCAGGGCAATCTCCCGGAACAACGCCTGCTGCCCCCGTAGGATCTCCTGTGGAGAATTTCGCACGGAATCCAGTTCAAACAGGTACACCAGTTCATCCATGGTTTCTCTCTCCTCTATCCTTCCCACCCATAAAAAACGGACGGGCGTCCACGGAGGCAACTGCTCCACGGACGCCCGTTTGTTCTCATTTAACCTTTCAGCGTCTCCGCCCAGGCGGCATACTTGGCCACCTTGGCGTCGCAGTCCGCCTTGCTCTGGCCATTGGCCAGGATGTATACCTTGACCTTGGGCTCCGTGCCGGAGGGCCGGACAATCAGGCTGGTGCCGTCGGCCATTTCATACCGCAGCACGTTGGAGCCGGTCAGCTCCATGGTGCTTCTGGCCCCATCGGCCACGTTCACCACACTGCCGTCCTGGTAGTCCTTCTGCTGCTTCACCGCCACCCCGGCGATCTCCACAGGGGGCTGGGCCCGCAGACCGGCCATCAGGTCAGCCATCTTCTTCAGGCCATCCAGGCCGGGCATCACCAGGTTCATGGTGCGCTCGCCGTAGTAGCCGTACTTCTCAAACAGCTTCTGCAGGGCGTCGTACAGGGTCATGCCCTGGCTGGCATACCAGGCAGCCATCTCCGTCAGCTCCACGCTGGCGGACACGGCGTCCTTGTCCCGGACGTAGTCGCCCAGCATGTAGCCGTAGCTCTCCTCGTAGGAGAAGATGACCTTCCCTTCCCCGGCGTTCTCCAGCTTATCCTTTTTCTCCGCCAGGAACTTAAAGCCGGTAAAGGTGTCGTAGCACTGCAGGCCGTTGACCTCGGCCACCTTCCGGGCCATCTCCGTGGTGACGATGGTCTTCAGCGCCACAGGATTCTTGGGCATCTTACCGGTACGGGTCTTGGCCCCAATGAGGTAGTCCAGCAGCAGCACGCCGGTCTGGTTGCCGGAGATGACCACAAAGTCGTCGTCCTTGGTACGCACCATGATGCCCACCCGGTCAGCATCGGGGTCGGAGCCCAGAATGAAGTCGGCGCCCTCCTTCTTGGCGATATCCACCGCCAGATAGAAGCCCTCGGGATTCTCCGGGTTGGGGGAGACCACAGTGGGGAAGTTGCCGTCCACCACCATCTGCTCCGGCACGCAAATCACATTCTTCATGCCCAGGCGGCGCAGAGCTTCGGGAATCAGGCGGTAGCCCGTGCCGTGGAAGGGGGTATACACCATTTTGAAGGTGTCGGCCATCTGCTCCACCACGGCCTTGTCGTTTACCTGCTCCATCACGTTGGCCAGGAACTTTTCATCGGTCTCCTGCCCCATAATGGTAATCAGGCCCTGGGCCACAGCCTGGTCATAATCCATGGTCTTGACGCAGTCGAACACATCCAGTTCCTGCATCTTCTTGGCCACCTCGTCGGCGTGCTTGGGGGGCAGCTGAGCGCCGTCCTCCCAGTACACCTTATAGCCGTTGTACTCCTTGGGGTTGTGGCTGGCGGTGACGTTGATACCGGCGATGCAGCCGTACTCCCGCACGGCAAAGGACAGCTCCGGAGTGGGACGCAGGGCCTCAAACAGGCGCACAGGGATGCCGTTGCCCGCCATGACGCAGGCCGCCTCCCGGGCGAAGATATCGGAGTTATTCCGGCAGTCGAAGCACACCGCAACCCCCCGCTTGGCCGCCTCCGGTCCCTCCTCCAGGATGACCTGGGCAAAGGCCTGGGTGGCGTGGCGGATCACATGGACGTTCATCCGGTACAGGCCCACGCCCATGGTCCCGCGAAGACCGGCTGTTCCAAACGCCAGCTGATCAAAAAAGCGGGATTCAATTTCCTTTTCATCCCCCTGAATCGCCTGAAGCTCCGCCTTCTCCTCCTGGGTCAAAGCCGAGCTGGACAGCCATCTCTCATAATTCTCCCGATAGGTCATTTCTACTACCTCCTGCGAATGGTTAAAAAATCCACTGGAATTGTGCTTTGCGGTAAGTATACCACAGTATGCACAGATTTTCCAGTGGATTTCGTCTGTCGTCCTGTTAAATTTCCAAATCGTTCCTCATTTATGATAGCTGGAGCCCTCGTTGATTTTAAACCCACGATAAATCTGCTCCAGCAGCATGACCCGAGCCAGATGGTGGGGAAAGGTCATGGGGGACATGGACAGCTTTTCCCACGCCTGGGCCTTGATCGAGGGGTGGAGACCGTAGGAGCCCCCAATGAGGAACACCAGATGCTTCTCCGCGCTGTGCTCCCACTGGGCCATCATTTGGGCCAGCTCCTGGCTGGACCGTTCCCTTCCCTCCACGCACAGGGCCACCAGGCTGGCACTGGGGGGCAGCTTGGCCCGGATCGCCTCCGCCTCCCGGGCCAGGGCCTGCTCAATCTGGCCCAGGGTCGGGTTTTGGGGCAGCTTCACCTCCGCCAGCTCCGTCACCGTCAGCTTGCAGTAAGCGGACAGCCGCTTGGTGTATTCCGCCGCGGCCTCCACGTAAAATTTTTCCTTCATCTTGCCCACACAGATGATATGTACCTTCAGCACAGCGCCGCCTCCCGTTCCCCGGCCAGGGACTGAGGCTCCCGGCTCCGGCTGAGGCAGAACAGCGGTCCGCACTCCTTCCGGGGCGCCACTATCAGCGCCACATCTCCCTCCGGGTCAATTCCGGCGGCAGACAGACGGCGGGCCACCACCTCCCTGGCTCTGGCCGGGGTATTGTTTTCAGAGGACAGGTGGGCCAGAATCACCGTGCGGGCCCCGGCCCGGGCGGCCAGCAGAGCCAGCTCCGCCCCCGTCTCGTTGGACAGGTGTCCCCGATCCCCCAGCACCCGCTGTTTTAGGCTGTAGGGATAGGGCCCGTCCCGCAGCCAGTCCTCGTCATGGTTGGCCTCACACACCAACAGGTCGCACCGGCAGGCCGCCTGCTTCACCTCCGGGGTCAGGTAGCCCAAGTCGGTGGCCAGCACCACCCGGCACCCGTCCCCAAAAATGGAATAGCCTACGCTGCACGCAGCATCATGGGAAGTAGGAAATGCCTCCCCCCGCAGCGCTCCAATCTGGAAGCTTTCCCCCGGCTTCACCGCCCGGCACCGCTCCCCCAGGCTGGGGATGCGGGCGCAGATGGCCCGGATGGTGGGCTCTGTGGCGTACACAGGGAAATCCAGCTGCTTTGCCAGGGTCGTCAGCCCGGAGATGTGGTCGCTGTGCTCATGGGTGATCAGCACCCCCGCTAGCTCTCCCGGATCGGTACCCAGCTGCCGCAGGGCGGTGGTGATTCGCCGGGCAGAAATCCCCGCGTCCAGCAGCACAGCGGTGCCGCCGCTGCGTACCAGGGAGGCATTCCCCCCCGATCCGCTGGCTAATGTACAAAAATCCATACCATCACCTTGCATCCCATGAATGTCCCGTTTTCTACCGAACTGCCCCTTCAGGGCAAAAGAACGGCCTGAGCCGCCTCTTACGCCGCTCAGGCCTGTTAAGCCGTTTTCAGCCCACCTGAGTCTGGGTGTCGTTGTCCGGCGTGGTAATGCAGCGGATATCCGCCCCCACGCCTGCCAGCTTGCCCACCAGGTCCTCATAGCCCCGCTCAATATGATGGATGCCGTCCACCTCGGTCACGCCCCGGGCTGCCAGACCGGCAATCACCATGGCGGCTCCGGCACGCAGGTCGCAGGCGTGGACGGGAGCGCCGGTGAGATAGGGCACGCCCTCAATCACCGCCACCTTGCCGTCCACCTGGATGTGGGCGCCCATGCGGCGGAACTCGTCTACATAGCGATACCGGCTGTCAAAAACCCCCTCGGTCAGCACGCTGGTGCCTGTGGCCAGGCACAGAGCGGCGGCAATCTGGGGCTGCATATCCGTAGGGAAACCAGGATAGGGCATGGTCTTTACATTGGTGCGGCCGATGGGACCGGTGCGGCGGACCCGCACTGCGTCGTCCAGCTCCTCTACCGCCACCCCCATCTCCAGCAGCTTGGCGGTGATGCAGTCCAGGTGCTTGGGGATCACATTCTGAATCAAGACATCGCCCCCGGCGGCAACCACGGCGGCCATATAGGTGCCCGCCTCGATCTGGTCGGGAATGATAGAGTACGTGCCGCCCCGCAGGCGCTTGACCCCACGGATCTTGATCACGTCGGTGCCCGCGCCCATGATATTGGCCCCCATGGAATTGAGGAAGTTGGCCAGGTCCACAATGTGGGGCTCCTTGGCGGCATTTTCAATCACGGTCATTCCGCTGGCCAGTGCGGCGGCCAGCATGATATTCATGGTAGCGCCCACGGACACCATATCCAGATACACCGAGCCGCCGGCCACCCGGCCCTCAGGCACCCGGGCACAGATCAGCCCGCTGTGTACGTCCACCTGGGCCCCCATGGCCACAAAGCCCTTCACATGCTGGTCGATGGGTCGCCCACCCAGGTCGCAGCCTCCGGGCAGAGGCACCTCAGCCCAGCCGAAGCGGCCCAGCAGGGCGCCCACCAGGTAATAGCTGGCCCGGATCTTTCTGGCCAGTTCATAAGGTACCTGGCGGTTGCGGATATGAGAGCAGTCAATGTCCACCGTGCTGCGGTTGACGGTGCGCACCTCGGCACCCAGCTCCTGCAGCATCTGCAGCAGCAGAGAAACGTCGCTAATCTGAGGAATATTCTCGATCCGACACACGCCGTCCACCAGAAGGGCGGCGGGAATAATGGCAACGGCGGCGTTTTTCGCCCCGCTGATGGTAATGGTTCCATGGAGCGGCTTCCCGCCCATAATCTCGTACTTGGTCAAACAACAGCACCCTCTCGACGGTATTTTGGGGTAACATATACACATGGCCCGAAGGCCAGTTCTGATTCATCACAACAGCGCCCCACAGAAGAGAAAGGGCACTATAAAACGTGTACCATTATACCACCAGTATGCCCATATGGCAACGAATTTTGCACAGTAGACATAAGATTGTACAAAAGAGCGGAAGCCTCCCTTTTTCGCCCCGGCCCTTCCGTCAATTCATCCCGTCTTTTCCGTTTCCTTACAAGTTTTGCCCTTCCGGCTTGCGGTTGACGGCATCCTGCCACTGGGCAGGTGTCTGCCGCTCCAGCAGATCCCCGATCAGCCGGTTGGAAATCAAAAAGCCTTTGGGGGTCAGGTGCCAGCGGCCATCCTGCAACTGGGCCCAGCCGTGGGCTGCAAATTGCTCCAGACGGGCCCGAATGGGCTCAAAGTCCATAAAATACTCCCGCCGGTACTCCCCGCCGTCAATTCCGTGGGTGGTACGCAGGCGCAGCATCAGATACTCCCCGCTCCGCTCCCGGCGGGGGATCAGCTCTGAGCTGTCGATGATGTTGCCCCCCTGCAGCACACCCTGGATATACCCGTCCAGATCCCGCAGAAAGGAATACCGACGGCCGCCGAAGTCCGAGTGGGCCCCGGGGCCAAAGCCGATGTACGGCCGCAGCAGCCAATACCGCAGATTGTGCCGGGATGCATAGCCGGGCTTGGCAAAATTGGAGATCTCGTACTGGTGGTAGCCCGCCCGCTCCAGACGGCCCACCGTCCACAGGTACATCTCCACCTGCATATCGTCATCGGGCAGAACTTCGCCTTCCGCCACCCGCCGGGCCAGGGGTGTCCCCTCCTCCACCTTCAGGCCGTAGCAGGACAGGTGCTGGGGGATCAGGGACAGGGCGTGCTCCACCGTGGCCTTCCAGCTGTCCATCGTCTGCCCCGGCAGACCGTAGATCAGATCCAGGGACAGGTTTGTAAACTTGGCCTTCCGGGCCAGATTCACCGCTTCATCCGTCTGCTTTGGCGTGTGGATCCGATGGATGGCTTCCAGCTCACACCCATCCGCCGACTGCATCCCCATGGACAGGCGGTTCACGCCGGCTTTCCGCAGGGTCTTCAAATCTGCCAAATTCACGCTGTCCGGGTTGCATTCCACCGTGATTTCCGCCGTCTTTTCCACATGGAACAGCTTGTCGATGGCCGCCAGCAGCCCCTTAATCCGCTTTGCCCCGTAGTAGCTGGGGGTACCGCCGCCGATATATACCGTGTCGATGGGGATATCCTTTGCCAGGGGAGCCGTCTCCTCCAGATGGGCCAGCAGTGCCTTCTGATACTGATCCATCTGCTCCTCCCGGCCCGCCAGAGAGTAAAAATCACAGTAATCGCATTTGCTGCGGCAGAATGGAATATGAATATAAATCCCCAGTTTGTCCCTGTGGGGCTCCTGAAACTGAGGCGTTTTGGTGCGTCCGAACATGGAGCTTCCTCCTTGTGTATGAGGGCGTATCTCCCTCTGTCCCTATTATAGCAAGGGCATCCCGCCCCATGCAATCCTTTTCTGCCGGAATCAAACATAAATCGCCCCCTTCCCGTCCGGTTATCCAGGCGGAAAGGGGGCGATTCGTGTCCGGGACCGTCCCCGGACACGGAAGAGGGAAGCGCAGCCTCCCTGTATTTACCGTATGCCGATCAGGCCAGGGCCTTCTTGGCGGTCTCGGTGAGCTGGGTGAAGGCGGCCTTGTCGTTGACAGCCAGCTCAGCCAGCATCTTCCGGTTAATCACCACGCCGGCCTTCTTCAGACCGTTCATGAAGCTGGAGTAGTTCATGCCGTTCATCTTGCAGGCGGCGTTGATCCGGGTGATCCACAGCTGACGGAAGTCACGCTTCTTCAGCTTGCGGCCGGTGTAGGCGTACACGCCGGACTTCATCACAGCCTGGTTGGCCATCTTAAAGTGCTTGGACTTGGAGCCCCAGTAGCCCTTGGCCAGCTTCAGGATCTTATTTCTTCTCTTACGGGACATCATTGCGCCCTTGACTCTTGCCATTGTTCGTTACCTCCCTCGTCTCTTACTTGTACAGGATCATGCGCTTGATGGCGGCCTCATTGGTCTTGTCGGCATAGGTGGTGCCGCGCAGAGCCCGCTTCAGCTTGGTGGTCTTGCCGTGGCCGTTGAGCAGATGACGCTTCTTGGTCATGGCGCGCTTCACCTTGCCGGTCTTGGTGAGGGAAAAACGCTTCTTAGCGCCGCTGTGAGTCTTGATCTTGATCTTCGGCATAACAGAAAACTCCTTTACTCCTTACTTTTTGGCGTCCTTAGCAGGCTTGGGGGACAGGAAGATGGACATGTGACGCCCCTCCAGCTTGGGACTTTTATCCATGACGGCGACTTCACCGCAGGATTCCGCAAACTTCAGCAGCAGCTCCTGGCCGATGTTGGTATGGGCCATCTCACGGCCGCGGAACCGGACGGTCACCTTGCAGCGGTTTCCGTCAGCCAGGAACTTCATGGCATTACGCATCTTCACATTGAAGTCGTTGACGTCAATGCTGGGAGACATACGAATCTCCTTGATCTCTACCACACGCTGATTCTTCCGGGCTTCCTTCTCGCGCTTGGTCTGCTCGAACCGGAACTTGCCGTAGTCCATCAGCTTGCACACGGGGGGAACAGCGTTGGGGGAGATCTTCACCAGATCCAGGTTCTGCTCCTCAGCCATACGCAGCGCCTCCTGAGAGGACATGATGCCAAGCTGCTCGCCGGAGTCGGAAATCAGGCGGACTTCCTTGTCCCGGATCTCTTCATTGGTTTGATGAGCTGTGTTAGCGATGGGAAAGCACCTCCAGACATAAATAAAACGCGGCTGCCCGAATGGCACCCACGTCAAAAGGAAACCGGGCCGTTACCGGCGCCAGCTTTCTGCGTTGTTAACCCGTTGGCTCTGGCCTGGGGTGAGGACGGGGTACCGTTCCTGCTTTGTTGTTCCGTGGAATTATATCAGAACCATCACGCTCTGTCAAGCGGTTTTTCCAAAAATCTTTGGGCGGCAAATCCTGCCGCCCAAAGAACGTTTTTTGTCATCTTCGCCTATCCCAGCGCGATGTCCCGGGTGGCGTAAGCATTCAGATCCCAGCCGGACACATGCCCGGCTTTCCACTCGTAATACCCCTGACAGCCGATCATGGCGGCGTTGATTCCCATGTGGCGCTTGCCGCCCCATGGGACCCCTCTTTTTTTCATCCTCGGCGGAAGTGAATTCCGCCTGCGGAAATGCTCCGGCTATTGCCCTCGCATTTACGGCCTTCGGCCGCCCCACCTGCGGCGGGGCCCCGGCGACAACGCCGCCTATCCCAGCGCGATGTCCCGGGTGGCATAAGCATTCAGATCCCAGCCGGACACATGCCCGGCTTTCCACTCATAATATCCCTGACAGCCGATCATGGCGGCGTTGTCGCCGCAGTACTTCAGCTCTGGGAGGTAGAGTTTGTCCCCGCTGGCGGCGCAGGCCGCCTGGAGATCCGCCCGGATGCGGCTGTTGGCGGCCACGCCACCGGCCACGGCAATCTGTCCGTATCCCTTCTCCCTGGCTGCGGCCATCACCCGGGGCACCAGGCTGTCGCTCACCGCCCGGCCGAAGCTGGCGGCAAAGTCGGGCAGATTCAGCTCCTCACCCTTCTGCTGGGCATTATGGATCAGATTCAGACTGGCGGTCTTCAGCCCCGAGAAGGACATGTCCAGCTCCGCTCCGGCTACATGGCCCACCGGCAGCTCATACCGGCGGTCATTTCCCGCACGGCCCAGCCGGTCCATGGGACCGCCGCCTGGATAGCCGATGCCCAGCACCCGAGCCACCTTGTCAAAGCATTCCCCCGCCGCGTCGTCCCGGGTACCGCCCAGCACCTCCATCTGAGTGTAGGAACGTACATCCACAATGGCGGTGGTGCCCCCGGAGACGCACAGGCACACAAAGGGCGGCTCCAGGTCCGGGTAAGTAAGATAGTTGGCGGCGATGTGCCCCCGGACGTGGTGGACGGGAATCAGAGGCAGGTTCAGCGCCATGGCCGCCCCTTTGGCAAAGTTCACCCCCACCAGCACCGCTCCGATCAGCCCCGGCGCGTAGGTGACCGCCACAGCGTCCAGCTCCCCTTTGGTCACTCCCGCCTGGATCAGTGCCTGGTCAGCCAGGCCGGTAATAGCTTCCACATGCTTCCGGGAGGCAATCTCCGGCACCACACCGCCGTAAATGGTATGCATCTCAATCTGGGAGGCCACACAGTTGGACAAAACGGTTCTTCCGTCCTCCACCACGGCAGCTGCCGTCTCGTCGCAGGAGGACTCAATGGCCAGAATCTTCATTTGTCTTCCTCCTGTTCCCTTTTGAAATAACGCGTCATGATCAAGGCGTCCTCCTTGGGGTTTGTGTAGTACCCCTTCCGGCACCCCGCTTCCTCGAACCCGTGCTTGCGGTACAGGGCGATGGCAGGCAGGTTGGATTTCCGTACCTCCAACGTCAGAAACGCCAGGTTTGCCGCCCCGAAGCGGCAGAACACCCCCAGCAGCTCATCTCCCACACCATGACGCCGGGCGTTGGGCTCCACGGCAATATTGTCAATGTAGCCCTCATCCAGCACCACCTGCAGCCCCGCGTATCCCAGTACGCCTCCGTCCTCCGACTCGGCTACAATAAAGCTGGCCTGGGGATCAAACAAGGCCTGGGTCAGCATCTCCTCACTCCAGGGAGCAGAGAAGCACTCCTGCTCCAGGGCGGCGATTTGAGAGATATGGCTGCGATCCATGGGTACGATCTGATACTCCATATATTGCTCCGTTCTATCCGCCGTCTCAACGGCGATTTTAAAATTTCTTAATCTTTCCCTGCTTGTGTTTTATGTGAACATGGCTTACAATTGAGGGTAGATTTGTATTGTTTTGGAACCTGGGCCAAGTCACACAGTGATTATATCCTCCCCATGTCTCCTTGGCAAGGCCCGCCGTCTTTTTCCCGGAAGAAAGGATTGTTTTCCATGAAAAAATTCCTTGCGGTTCTGCTGTCCTCCTGCCTGCTCAGCAGCCTGCTTATGATCGGTGGCGCAGCCGCCACCCTGCAAAGCAATCAGGCGGTTTACCGCCTGACTCAGGATCCTGTGGGCACCCAGTCTTTCTCCTACTCCGAAACCCAGACCCACACCACCACCCTGGTGCCGCTGGGCACGGTGATTCAAAGCGATTCCGGTTCCGCCATGATGGTGGAGATATTCACCTACCAGGCCGCCTCCGGATTCTGGAAACAGACCGCGCAGCTCTCCTCCCAGACCCAGCTGGAAGTGGGGCGTACCGATGAAATCTACCACATTTCCACCCTGGCCGCCGATGGCAGCCTTTTGGATCGGGGCATCTGGGTTCGTGGAGAGAATGGAGCCGCCACCCATCCCATCGCCATTACCGGCGAGCCTGTGGACGAGTGGGCTCTGGATCTGGTGAATCAGGCAATCTCTCTGAACCTCATGCCCGCCCACCTTAAGGGTCAGGATCTCCGTGCAAACATCACCCGCACCCAGTTTGCCGCCCTGGCCGTCCATCTGTATGAAGCTGTCTCCGGCACTGTAGTTCAGGCTCCCGCCACTTCTCCCTTTACCGACACCTCCGACACAGAGGTAGCCAAGGCCCATGCTCTGGGCCTGGTGGGCGGAGTATCCGAGACGGAATTTGGCGTAAACGTCCCGCTGAACCGGGAGCAGGCAGCCACCATACTGAGCGCCCTGTGCAAAGCTTTGGGCTCCAATCCTTCCGCCGGGACAGTCTCCTTTACCGACAGTGCCTCCATCTCCTCCTGGGCCATGCCCGCCGTCTCCTACATGGCTCAAAACGGAGTGGTGGCCGGATATGACGACGGCACCTTCCGCCCCCACGCAAGCGCTCAGCGGCAGGCCTGCCTCATCATGGCCCTGCGGGTTTACCAAATGTACCAGTCCTGATTTCATTCCCGGCCCTTCCTGGGCCGGGTTTCTTTTTCCCCGCAATCTGGACACCGGGGCCAATTTTGGATATAATAGGGGTGCTTTGCCCCCGGTTTTGGGGGCTTACCCCCTTTTCTCTGCCAAGAGCGGGGGGACAGCAGTTTGCCGGGCCCGGCCCGGAAGGAAAGGAATGCTCCTGTATGAACGAAATCATTCTGCTCAAGCTGGGCGAGATGGTGCTCAAGGGCCTGAACCGCAGCAGCTTTGAGGATAAGCTCCAGGCCAATCTCCACCGCCGCCTCAACCCCTTCGGCCAGTTCAAGGTATACACCCGTCAGTCCACCACCTACGTGGAACCCAAGGACGACACCTGTGATGTTTTGGGCGCCTTCGAGGCACTGAAAACCGTCTTTGGAATTGCCGGTCTCTCCCTGGCCCGCCCCTGTGAGAAGGATAAGGACGCGATCCTGGCCACCGCCAAAGCGTTTCTGGGGGATCAGCTCCGCTCCGCCCGCACCTTCAAGGTAGAGAGCAAGCGGGCGGATAAGTCCTTCCCCATGACCTCCATTCAGCTCAGCCAGTATGTGGGCGGAGAGTTGCATGAGGCCTATGACAATCTGGAGGTGGATGTCCACCATCCGGAGCTGACCATTTATGTGGAGGTGCGGGATTACGCCGCGTATGTCCATGCTCAAGCGGAGCCCGGTGCGGGCGGCCTGCCTGTGGGCATCAATGGACGGGCGGTATCCCTCCTGTCCGGCGGGATCGACTCCCCCGTGGCCTCCTGGATGATTGCCAAGCGGGGCGTGGCCCTGGAAATGGTGCATTTCTTCTCCTATCCCTACACCTCTCCCGAGGCCAAGGAAAAGGTGCTGGAGCTGGCCAAACTCCTCACCCCCTACACCGGCCGTCTCACCGTCCACGTAGTGCCCTTTACCGCCATCCAGGAGGAGCTGCGCCGCTCCTGCCCCGAGGAGCTGTTCACCGTCATTATGCGCCGGTTTATGATGCGGATTGCCCAAGAGGTGGCCCAGCGGTGCGGCGCCAAGGCCCTGGTCACCGGCGAGTGCCTGGGCCAGGTGGCCAGCCAGACCATGGAAGCCATGGCAGTCACCGGCGGCGTGGTGGATCTGCCCATTCTCCGGCCCTGCATCGGCATGGACAAGGAAGAAATCGTCCAGATTTCCCGGAAAATCGGCACCTTTGAAACCTCGATTCTCCCCTATGAGGACTGCTGCACTGTCTTCACCCCCCGCCATCCCCGTCTCCGCCCCATGCCCGGCGAGGTAGCCCAGGCGGAGGAGGGTCTGGATATCCAGGCCATGGTTCAGGCCGCGGTGGACGGCATTGAACGCATTCAGATCAACCGGTAAGGAGGCATCATTATGGCCCATCGGGTAGAAATCCTTTCCGTAGGCACAGAGCTGCTGCTGGGCTCCATCGCCAACACCGACGCTCAGATGTTGTCCCAGGGGCTCAGCGCTCTGGGGCTGAACGTGTACTGGCACACGGTGGTGGGAGACAATCCCCAGCGGGTGGAGCAGGCTGTGGCCACCGCCCGGAGCCGGGCGGACATTCTCATCACCACCGGTGGGCTGGGCCCCACCTGTGACGACCTGACCAAGCAGGTACTGGCCCGGGCCTTCGGCAAGGAGCTGGTACGGGATCCGGAGTCAGAAGAGCGGATCCGAGCCTATTTCGCCGCCACTGGACGGACCATGACGGAAAACAACCTCCAGCAGGCTCTGGTTCCCCAGGGCTGTACGGTGCTGTCCAACGACTGGGGCTCCGCTCCCGGCTGCGCTTTTCAGGCCGACGGCATGCACGTCATCATGCTCCCCGGCCCCCCCAGCGAATGTACCCCCATGTTCCGTCACCGGGTCATCCCCTACCTCCAGTCCATCGCTGAGGGAATGATCCTCTCCCGCACCATCAAGCTGTTCGGCATCGGCGAGTCCGCTGTAGAGGCCCAGCTGCGGGATGAGATGAATGCCTCCTCCAACCCCACCCTGGCCCCCTACGCCAAGGAGGGAGAGTGCGAGCTGCGGGTCACCGCCAAGGCCCCCACCCAAGAGGAAGCCCTGGCTCTGCTGGAGCCCAAGGTGGAGGAGCTCACCCGCCGCTTTGCTCCTCTGGTTTATGGGGTGGATGTTCCCTCTCTGGAGCAGGTGGTTGTGGACGGCCTGCGGGAAAAGGGGCTGACCCTTGGCTGTGCAGAAAGCTGCACCGGCGGACTGCTGGCCAAGCGGATCACCGATATTTCCGGTTCCTCCCAGGTATTTCTGGGCGGCGTGGTGTCCTACACCAACCAGGTCAAGCACCAGCTTCTGGGGGTACCTGCCCAGCTGCTGGATCAGTATGGAGCAGTGTCCCAGCCGGTAGCCCTGGCCATGGCCCAGGGTGTACGCCGGGTTCTGGGCTGCCAGATCGGCCTGGCCACCACCGGGGTAGCCGGCCCCCAGCGGGACGACCGGGACAATCCAGTGGGCACCATGTTTGTGGCGATTTCCACCCCGGAGGGAGATTATGTCCGTCCTCTCCAGCTGGGTCAACGTCCCACCCGGGCCCGCCACCGGGTCCAGACCGCCAGCCACGCCCTGGATCTGGCCCGCCGTTATCTGGCCGGGCTGTCCTACGACTTGTAAGCACAAAAAATCCGGGTCGCGCCGATCGGCGCGACCCGGATTTTTTGTGCTTACAGAATGCCCATGAGCACCAGGGCCAACAGGACAAAGGTGACCAACAGGGCGAAGGCGAAGAGGAACACGCCGGTGTTGCTCTTTCTCTCCTGCCCGCTGACAGAGGGATTCACCAGCCCGGCCCGGCGGAGGGACTCCACCACCGGCTTATACAGCAGCAGGGTCGCCGCCATATTCAGCCCGCCCTTGGCCACATTGAAGGGCAGGAACACCGGTACCAGCAGCGCAGCCACATACTCCCGGGTCACCCCGGTCATGTAATAAGGTGTAATCAGGTAGTTCCACAGCAGCATGGTGACCGTCAGCGCCACGATGCCCAGGGCCAGGCCCAGGATCGCGCCCTTCATGGTGTGCAGCTTTTTATAGCAGAAGGAAGCCGTGCAGCAGAAGGCGCAGGTCGCCAGCACGTTCATAATGCATCCGATGGGGCCGGTGGTGCTGACCAGAAACATTTGCAGCACCGATGCCACGGCAGCCACCACAGCGGCAGCTACAGGGCCGTACAGGAACCCACCGATGCAGATGACCACATCCTTAAAATCAAAATCCAAAAATCCGTTGACGCTGGGAATCGCCTTACACAGGTAGGACACCACAAAGGCGATGGCGGTGAGCATAGCCAGAGTAACCACCGTGCGGGTATCCACTCTGGAACGGGTGCAGGCGACGGCCTGCCCGGTCGTGGAATTTGCAGACATAAAAAACACTCCTCTTGACTTGGTACCCCCGAACCGACCGGTCTTTCAGGTACGCAAACAAAGGAGCGCATGCACGCAGCCCCGGCATCCGGAGCCATCCCTTGACGTACGTCTTCTTCCATCCGGACTGTAACCGTTGGTCCCGGAGTTTCACCGAGTCAGCGGACGCACCTATGCGCCCGGTTGCGGACTATACCGCCAGTGGGGAATTGCACCCCGCCCTGAAGACTGTCATTCAGTTGTCCATCCCCTATTATATTTCTTCCCGCCGAAAATGCAACCCCTTTTTTCAGAACAAGTCAAAGCCCGCCGGGGCCCATACGGCCTCCGGCGGACTGGAAAGTTATTCCTTTTCGATATCCATCATCATATTGACCCGGCGTTCATGGCGGCCGCCCTCAAAGGGAGTGCTGAGGAACACATCCACAATGCGCTCCGCCATATTGCTGCCCACCAGACCGGCGCCCATGGCCAGCATGTTGGCGTCGTTATGGCGGCGGGTCATCTCTGCGGACAGGGGCTCGCTGCACAAAGCGCAGCGGATTCCACGCACCTTGTTGGCCGAGATGGAGATGCCGATTCCCGTGGTGCAGATCACAATCCCCCGCTCACAGGTTCCATCGGCAACCGCCTTGGCGGCAGCCTGTCCAAACTTGGGATAATCACAGCTCTCCTGGCTGTCACAGCCGCAATCCAGCACAGATTCTCCCTTGGCCATCAAATATGCCTTGATATGTTCCTTCAACCGGTAACCGCCGTGATCCGATGCAATCGAGATCATCTGTTATTCCTCCTTTGTTCCGACGGCGGTCGTGTTCCAACGCCGCCGATTTCCTTTTTCTACATTGTATTGCATTTTCCCTTCTTTTGCAAGTACCGGCAGTTCAGACATGATTTTTCTTTGCCGGATCTCCATTCTTTTTATGAACATAATGTTCGATATGTTACAAAATTATTTCGTGCTTCTCTTGGTCTCGAATTATGTCACTTTTTAAGTTTTGTTTAATTTATCAATTATATTCCCATACTGCGGCACCTATTTTATCCGATTTTCACCTACTCTTTTCTGTAGTTATGAATAGATTCTTAATTTTTCTTAAAAGGTCACGAAATACTCTTGTAATAATTTTATCTAGTGCTATGATGAATCAAGCTCGGGGTGAAGACCCCAATTTTCTTAAAGAAGGTGACTTCATGCATATCATCCATCTGGTGGAAGGCTTTAACCTGTTCCTCGCCGTCCTCTTCACTGTGGTGTACGGCTATCAGCTGGTCTATCTCCTGCTGGGGATGATTCGTTCCCATTTGCCCGCTTCCGTCCAGCCTGTGGCGCTGCACCGCTATGCCGCGGTGATCTCCGCCCGCAACGAGGAGGGCGTCATAGGAGAGCTGATACAAAGTCTGAAACATCAGAATTATCCCCAGGAGTATCTGGACGTCTACGTGATTGCGGACAACTGTACCGACAACACGGCCCAGGCGGCCAGAGACGCCGGTGCCATTGTTTACGAGCGTTACAACCAGCGGGAAAAAGGAAAGGGCTACGCCCTGGATTTCTTCTTCCGTGCCTTGGCCGCTCAGAAGAAGGATCGCTATGATGCCTATCTCATTTTCGACGCTGACAATCTGGTGGATCCCAACTTCACGCTGGAAATGAACAAGGTTTTTGATCAGGGCGGGTATGCTGCCATCACCTGCTACCGCAACTCCCGCAACTTCGGCGCCAACTGGATTTCCGCCGGCTATGGCATCTGGTTCCTCCGGGAGGCCCGGTTCCTCAACGCGCCCCGGATGCTGCTGGGCACAAACTGGCACGTGTCCGGCATCGGCTTCCTGATCTCCGCCGACGTGGTGCGGGAGAACGGCGGCTGGCCCTTCCATCTGCTTACGGAGGACATCGAATTTTCCGTCAGCTGCGCGCTGAAGGGACGTCGTATCGGCTATTGCAGCAAGGCTGTGATTTACGATGAGCAGCCTACCTCCTTCCACCAGTCCTGGGATCAGCGGCTGCGGTGGTCCAAGGGATTCTATCAGGTCAATGCCAATTACAGCGTCGGATTGCTGCGCGGCTTTGCCCGCAAGCCCGGACGGAAGGCCTGGTCCTGCTATGATATGCTGATGACTGTGGCGCCCGGCATGCTCCTCACCCTGGGGATCCTGAGCTTCAACCTGATCGTCTGCCTGGCTTGCCTGGGCCAGCCCACCTACATCGTCAATCGCATCCTGTCCGTGTCCGGCAGCTTCCTGCTGTCCACTGTGGCCAACTTCTATCTGGGGCTGCTGCTCTACGGCCTGCTTACTGTCATCTTCGAGTGGAAACACATCAATGTGCCAGCCCACAAGAAGCTGCTCTACGTGCTGACCTTCCCCATCTTCATGTTTACCTACATCCCCATCTCCCTGGCCGCCCTGGTGCGGAAGGTGGAATGGAAGCCCATCTATCATACCGGCAGCGGCAGCAAGGCCCTCAGCTAACCTCCCGCTTTCTTGAAAGAAAGCTTGGCAAAGAACTTCCCCGGAAAGCTGCCGCTTTCCTTCTCGCCGCAGGAGGTACAGGATTTACTTCCAACCTCCTGCACGAAAGAAGTATGGTCTGACCCACGCGGGAACCCCTCTCTCCCGCGTGGGTTTTTTCTCGCCTTCTTGAACGAAAGCTTGGCAAAGAACTTTCCCGGAAAGCTGCCGCTTTCCTTCTCGCCGCAGGAGGTACGGGATTTAGTTCCAGCCTCCTGCACGAAAGAACCATATGCAAAAAAGCCCCCACCCTGCGGAAAATGCTTCCACAAGGTGGGGGCTTTCTATTTTTATATTAAATATCAAACGTAGCCGTACATGCCCCGCACAGAAACCTCGCCGGCCGACAGGGCTGCCCGGCGTCCGTCCGGATACTCCACCACCAGGCGGAACTGGTCGTCTATCTCCAGAGCGAAAGCCTCCTCCCGGGACACAGGGGTGATCAGCTGCACCTGGTTTCCCGGGGTGATGCAGTCGGCCCGGTACTTGGCCAAATACGCCTCCTTGTTCTCCGGGAAGCTGCGGTACATCCGGTCCAGCGCCTGAACCAGGCAGACCGCCACCTGGGAGCGGCGCACCGGGTGCCCCAACTCCTGAGCCAGGGAGGTGGCCATGGAGCGGATTTCCTCTCCAAAGTCCTCCGGCCGGTGGTTGACGTTAATCCCGATTCCAGGGATCAGGTACTCCAGGGCATTGGATTCGCTCTCCAGCCCCATCTCCGTCAGGATGCCGCACAGCTTTTTCCCGTTGAGGATAATGTCGTTTGTCCACTTGATCCGGGGGCGGACACCGCAGGCGGCTTCAATCCCGTCGCACACCGCAACGGCTACCCAGGCGGTAAAGTCCACTACCTCCTCCGGCCGCAGCTTGGGCCGCAGCAGGGCGGTGAGGTACAGCCCCACCCCTTTGGGGGACTGGAAGGTCCGGCCCAGCCGTCCCCGTCCACCGGTCTGCTCCTCGCTGATTACCACCAGGCCCTCTTCCGCTCCGGCCAGGGCCTGCCGCTTCGCCTCGGTATTGGTGGAATCCACCGTGTCCAGGCACAGGAGCCGACGCCCCACATAGCACCCGGCCAGCGGGCCGGTCAGCTCCCCTTCCCGCACCCGGTCAGGGCTTTGCTCCAGCCGGTAGCCCCGTTTGGGCGCCGACTGGACCACATATCCCTCCTGGCGCAAAGCTTCGATGGCCTTCCACACCGCGGCCCGGCTGATGCCCAGGGTCTGGCTCATAGCCTCGCCGGACACATAGCTGTCTCCCTGCTCCAGCAGCAGGGAGAGTACCTTCTCTCGGCTCATGGTTCCTCCTCCGTCCCGGTTTCCCGGATTCATTTGCCCATAGCGGCCTCCTGCTCCTCCACCGCCCGGAACCGTGGCATGATGCCGATCTTATCCGGGGTATGGACGGGCAGCTGATAAATGTCGTGGCCAGGGAAGTGGTTTCCTTCAATGATACAGGGCCCATCCGGCGTAAAGCACACATCCCAGCCCACATACCGCAGTCCCTCCGGGATGCTGGCAGCCTGCTCCACCAGGGCTTTGGCCTTGTCCCAGTCAGGGAACTGGAACCCCTTGATGGGGGTCCCAGTGGCCGGGTGGTTTTCGTAAAGGTGCTTGGTCTTGTCCAGGGCCCGGTCAATCACCGTGCCCGTCTCCGGATCCATGGGCGCCGCCATGCCGCCACTGTTGAAGTTATCCACATATTTCCCGTTGCCGATCCGGAACATGGCGGTGATCAGATAGACCTTGCCGCTTTTCCCCCGGATGGTCACCATACGCACGGTATTGATGGCGTCGGGATAGATCTCTGCCACCTTAGGATGCTGGCGAATGATTTCCTCCAGCTCAAAATGGGGGGCAAACTGCACCAGATGGTCGTACAGGGCGTCCAGGGAAGGATAGTCCTCCGCCGACAGCTTTTCAATGCCGTGGCCGCAGGTACCCAGGGCGGGCTTGGCCATAAACACCGGGTGACGCTTCAGGAAATCCATCACCTCTTCCCGGTTGTCCCCCGTCACTGCCACCCACTCCCGGCCCAGGAAGGGACCGTACTTCTGGTTGAACTGGACCTTGTCCTCCAGCTCGCCCCAGCATTCCCGGCGGTTGTACGTGGCCACCAGCTGGTTGTTCCGCCCCCGGGTAAGGTAGGTGTCCCGCTGCTGGTCCGTGAGGTTATACATCTCAAACAGGTCATAGTCCATGTAGCCTGCGCCGTACTTCACGGCGCAGTTTTTCATGTCCCGAAAAATCGCCACGCGGGAACGCCCCGTTTTTTTGTGGATGGCGTTGATCTTGTCCCACATGGCACCATAATCCATACTCAGCGCCCGCTGAATCACATATGACATTCTTCCCACAAACAATCCCTCATATCATTGGTATGGTGGTTTGGTGATAACCGGCCCCCGTGCGGACAAGCCGCGCGGGGGCCGTAACATTCTGTTCTACCGGTTCAGCACAGAGGCATAATCCAGCCGTGGGGATCGGGGCGGCGGCCCCACTGAATGCCGGTCAGCTCGTCATACAGCCGCTGGGTAACAGGGCCGATCTGGTTGTTGCTGACAGTCACCTTCTTGTCCCCGCTGGCCAGCTCGCCGATGGGAGAGACCACGGCGGCGGTTCCGGTGCCCCAGGCCTCCTCCAGGGTGCCGTTCTCGGCGGCCTCAAACAGCTCCTCGGCGGAGATGCGGCGCTCCTCCACCTCGTAGCCCCAGTCCTTCAGCAGCTGGATGCAGGAGCGGCGGGTAATGCCGTCCAGCACGGAGCCGTTCAGGTCGGGGGTGAGGATCTTGCCGGCTACCTTGAACATCACGTTCATGGAGCCAACCTCCTCAATATACTTGCGGTGGACGCCGTCCAGCCACAGCACCTGGCTGTAGCCCTTCTCCTCCGCCCGGTCGCTGGCCCGGAGGGAGGCGGCGTAGTTACCGCCGGTCTTGGCGGTACCGGTGCCGCCCTGGACGGCGCGGACTTCCTGATCCTCCACGTAAATCTTCACGTGATTCAGTCCCTCGGGGTAATAGGCGCCCACGGGGCATACAATGACAATGTACTGGCAGTGTTTAGAGCTGTGCACGCCCAGAGCGGCGTCCAGGCCGATGATGAAGGGCCGGATATACAGAGAGGTGTCCTTCTCATGGGGCACCCAGTCCTGCTCCACCTTCACCAGCTCGGTGATGCCGGCCAGAGCCAGCTCCTCCGGGATCTGGGGCAGAGCCATACGCTCGGCGGACTGGTTCATCCGGCGGACATTGTCCCGGGGCCGGAACAGCTGGATCTTGTTGTCCTCCGTACGATAGGCCTTCATGCCCTCGAAAATCTCCTCGGCGTAGTGCAGCACCTTGGCCGCCGGGTCAATGCTCAGAGGACCGTAGGGCACGATGCGGGCATCATGCCAGCCCTGGCCGGCGTCGTAGTCCACAATGAACATATGGTCGGTCATATTCTTTCCAAACACCAGGGTGGAGGAGTCGGGCTTCTCCTTCAGGGTCTGGGCGCGGGTAATCTGAATGCTTTCCATGTCAAACAACCTCCTAAGAGTATGAATCTCACAGACACAGGGTCCGCTCCTGCGGCTCCGCCTCTCCATGATCGGGGCCCCGGGCGCCGGCTCTTTTCTGCACCCGTTTCGCAATAGCGGGCTTGTCTGTTTATTATATCAGTCTTTTCCCTCCGTTGCAACGGCTCAGGGCAGGAAAAGAAGATTTTTCTACCCCCGCGAGCTTTCACGCTCCCCTGGGTTGGGTATGGGATTTTCCTCTTGTCGGATTATGCAAAATAACCTATAATACTGTTGAAACCCGGCGCAAGATTGCTCTTTCCCCCAAGATCGGTTCCTCTCGCCGGGCCGGATTCCCCACTTCACATTGATACCGCATATGGCGGTGAAACGGAGGCTTATACATGGATTGGAAAACCAGATGGACCGTATCAATGGCCGCCGTCCTGACGGCGGGACTGCTGTGTGCCTGCGGAGGGAAACCCTCTGATACCTCTCAGCCGGATTCCAGCGGCTCCGCCTCCCTGGAGCAGCCCGTTGACCTGCCCGATCCGGAGCCCGTTTATCCCTACACAAATCCCCTCACCGGCGAGGGCTGCATGGAGGACATCAGCCAGAACCGCCCCATCGCCATCATGATAAACAATTTGAAGCAGGCCCTCCCCCAGCTGGGCGTGTCCCAGGCCGACATCATCTATGAGGCCCTGGCGGAGGGCGGCATCACCCGGATGCTGGCGGTGTACCAGTCCGTGGAGGATGTGGGGGAAATCGGCTCGGTGCGTTCTGCCCGGGAATACTACGTCTCTCTGGCCCTGGGCCACGACGCGCTGTTCCTTCACGCCGGAGGAAGCCCCGGCGCATACACTGCCATCGACAACTGGGGTGTGGCGGCTTTCGACTGCGTCAACGGCCCCTACGAGGGCACCCTCTTCTGGCGAGATAAGGACCGGCGGGCCTCCATGGGTCTGGAGCACAGCGTGGTCACCTCCGGTGAGGTCATCTCCCAGCGGATGCCCACCTACTCCTACCGCCTGACCCACAAGGACGGCTTCTCCCTTCCCCTGGTCTTTATGGACAAGGATGAGACCGCCCAGGGCGATCCGGCCCAGACGGTGGAAGTGGTTTTTTCCACCTACAAGACCGGCGTATTTACTTACGACGAGGAGACCGGTCTGTATCAGGTGGAGGAGTACGGCGCGCCCTATGTAGACGGAAACACCGACCAGCAGGTATCGGTGAAAAACGTCCTGGTGCTTCGTACCGATGTCTCCTCCGTGGCGGGGGATTCCGCCGGACGGCTGGACATCCGCACCACCGGCACCGGCAGCGGCCTATTCTGCTGTGACGGAACGGTGCAGGAGATCACCTGGTCCAAGGAAAGCAACAGCGCCCCCATGAGCTATTTCACCCAGGACGGCCAGCCCCTGGAACTGGGCGTGGGACAGACCTACGTCAACCTGGTGGGCCGTTCCTCCTCCGTCACCATATCATAAGATATGGAACTGCTTCGTTTTGTCACCCCCCTGGGGCCCATGGCCCTGGGGGCGGAGGGAGACGCCCTTGTCCGGGTATATCTCCCCGGCGCCTCCCTCCCTCCTTTGCCGGACACGGACACTCCCCTGCTGCTCCAGGGCATAGGTCAGCTGGAAGAGTACTTCGCCGGGGCGCGGAAAACCTTTGACCTGCCGCTCTCCCCCGGCGGCACCTCCTTCCAGCAAACCGTCTGGCAGGCGCTGACCGCCATTCCTTGGGGCGAGACCCGCTCCTACGGGCAGATCGCCCGGGAGATCGGCCGGCCCGGTGCGGCCAGGGCGGTGGGTATGGCCAATCACCGCAATCCCCTGCCCATTCTCATCCCCTGCCACCGGGTGATCGGCGCCGGTGGCCGTCTGGTGGGCTATGCCGGCGGGCTGGAGCTGAAACAGGCGTTGCTGCGTTTGGAAAGCGGTGGAAAAGTCCCCTTTGATGGGCAGACCCGCCCTTGAATTTTATTGCGGAGGTGTGCTATACTGTATGGTGCCGGGGTTTCGGCCCCGGCCAATCACCAGAAACTGAGAGGAAGTGGAACCCGATGGATGGCCGAAGTTGCGGCAAGGACTCTGAGGCGAGCTGTCACAAACGGAATGGGACAGGCGCGGCGTCCGGCGGATTCCATTTCTGCCGCCGCTGACGCGCGCGGTCTTTCTTGATCCATCCGTTTGCCACAGGGAGCATCCGCCCCTGTGGCTTTTTCGCTCCGCCCGCTGAATTTATGAAAAACTGGGGGAGATCAGGATGCACGAGTCATACGATCTGGACCTGCTGCTGGAGCTGGTCCGGTCCAAACAATTCCGGCGGCTGCGAGAGCTGCTGGAGGATATGAACCAGGTGGACATCGCCGAATTTCTGGACGAGCTTGGCCCGGAAGAGCTGATCGTGGTGTTCCGTCTGCTGCCCAAGGAGATGGCGGCGGAGGTATTCACCGAGCTGGAGGACTCCGACGATCAGGAACGAATCATCAACGCCTTCAGCGACCAGGAGCTTCGGGAAGTGCTGGACGAGCTGTATCTGGACGATACGGTGGACGTGATCGAAGACATGCCCGCCAACGTGGTGTCCCGTATCCTCCGCAACAGTGACTCGGCCACCCGCAGCCAGATCAACCAGCTGCTCAACTACCCCAAGGATTCCGCCGGCTCTATTATGACCACGGAGTATGTCTACCTCCACCCCAACGCCACTGTGGAGGAGTCCTTCGCCCGGATCCGGAAGGTTGGCATGGACAAGGAGACCATCTACACCTGCTACGTCACCCAGAACCGGGTGCTGCTGGGCGTGGTCACGGTGCGCCGCCTCCTCCTTTCCAGCTATGATACCCGCATCCGCGACATTATGGAGACCAACCTCCTGTCCGTCAATACCCATGAGGACAAGGAGGACGTGGCCCAGATCATGAATAAATACTCCCTGTCCGCCCTGCCTGTGGTGGACGGTGAGAACCGCCTGGTGGGCATCGTCACCTTCGACGACGCCATGGAGGTCATCGAGGAGGAGACCACCGAGGACTTCGAGAAGATGGCCGCCATCCTCCCCAGCGACAAGCCTTACCTGAAAACCGGTGTATGGGAGACCTGGAAGGCCCGTATCCCCTGGCTGCTGCTGCTCATGCTGTCAGCCACCTTTACCGGCATCATTATCACCAGCTTTGAGGGCGCCCTGTCCGCCTGCGTGGTGCTCACCTCCTTCATCCCCATGCTGTCGGGCACAGGCGGAAACTCTGGCTCCCAATCCTCCGTGGCCATTATCCGTGCCCTGTCCCTGGACGAGGTGGAGTTTTCCGATATTGCGTCCGTCGTCTGGAAGGAAATCCGGGTGGCGGTGCTGTGCGGCGTATGCCTGGCCTGTGCCAACTTTGTGAAAATGATGGTGGTAGACCGCTGGCTCATGCACAACCCGGAGGTCACCCCCCTGGTAGCCCTGGTGGTATGCCTGACCCTGGTCTTCACCGTGCTGTGTGCCAAGGTGGTGGGCTGCACCCTGCCTATGGCGGCGGAAAAAATCGGTATTGACCCGGCAGTGATGGCCTCCCCCTTCATCACCACCATCGTGGACGCCCTCTCCCTGCTGATCTATTTCTTCATCGCCACCCGGCTGCTGGGCATCTGATCCCGTTCTTCTTTTCCCGGAGCCGTCATACAATCCCATATCCAAAGGCCGGAGCCCTAGGTGCTCCGGCCTTTTTTCGTAAGGAGGAACAGCCATGGGGGATCCTCTCTGCATTTCCCGGGATCTGCTGCGGCCGCCGGAGGGCAGGACCCTGGCCGCCTTTCTCTCCGCCGCCCTCCGCCCGGTGGGGCAGACACTTTATGTCTATGGCGGCGGCTGGGATCTTCACGACCAGGGCTCCGGCCCCCAATCCGTCTGCCCGGGCCTGTCCCCCACCTGGGGCCGCTTTTTCCGTCGGCAGGATGCCTTCTACGACTACCGTCTGTGGCGGGGCAGTCCCCCCCACCGCTGGAACCCCTACTACTACGCCGGACTGGATTGCTCCGGCTATGTGGGCTGGGCCGTATACAGCGCCCTGTATGCCGTCCACGGTGCTCCCGGCTTTGTATATCCCTCCACCTCCATGGCCCGCTCCCTGGCCGGCTGCCCCGGACTGGGCACCTGGACCGTCCCGGAGACCGACGACTATTTGCCCGGCGATATTGTCAGCATAGACGGCCATATCTGGATCTGCCTGGGCCGTTGTCCCGACGGCAGTCTGGTCATCCTCCACTCTACCCCTTCCCTCAGCCGGGCTGGACGGCCCGGCGGCGGCGTTCAGCTGTCCGGTCTGGGCCGCCGTCCCGACTGCCAAGCCACCCGTCTGGCCCAATGGTATATGGAAACCCGCTGCCCCGCCTGGAGCCTGCGCTACCCCGCCGTATCCAAACCCTGGCACGTTTACACCCAATTCACCGCCCCCGGCTCCGGCCGGTTTCGGTGGGATCTGGAGGGGGGCGGCCTCCTTTCCGATCCCCATGATCTGGTCAAAGCCCATCCCATCCAGATCCTGTCTTTTCTAGGCTCCACGCCCCTTTTTCTTGGTAAGAGCGCACAAAAAATTATCTGAAACTTTACACATTATTCCTTTACATTCCAACTGGAACGTGGTATGATATTCATATGAGATATTGTTATTTCTTTAACAATATACAGGCGGACATCCCCGCACAATTTTGAAGGAGGCAATCGCCATGAATCGTTTTACTCTTCCCCGGGACCTGTACCACGGTGAAAACGCTCTGGACGCCCTGAAGACCCTGACCGGTAAGAAGGCCATCGTCGTGGTGGGCGGCGGCTCCATGAAGCGGTTTGGTTTCCTGGACAAGGTTGTGGACAACCTGAAGGAAGCCGGCATGGAGGTCACTGTTTTTGAGGGCGTGGAGCCCGATCCCTCTGTGGAGACCGTGATGAAGGGCGCCGAGGCTATGCGTCAGTTCCAGCCCGACTGGATTGTCTCCATCGGCGGCGGCTCTCCCATTGATGCCGCCAAGGCCATGTGGGCCTTTTATGAGTATCCCGACACCACCTTCGAGGCCCTGTGTGTCCCCTTCAACTTCCCCACTCTCCGCACCAAGGCCAAGTTCTGTGCCATCCCCTCCACCTCCGGCACCGCCACTGAGGTGACCGCTTTCTCCGTCATCACCGACTACGCCAAGGGCGTCAAGTACCCCCTGGCCGACTTCAATATCACCCCCGATGTGGCCATCGTGGATCCCGCTCTGGCCCAGACCATGCCCAAGAAGCTCACCGCCCACACCGGCATGGACGCCATGACCCACGCCATCGAGGCCTACGTATCCACCATGCACTGCAACTACACCGATCCCCTGGCTCTCCACGCCATTAAGATGATCTCCGCCGATCTGGTGGACTCCTACAACGGCGACAAGGATGCCCGGGCCCGGATGCATGACGCCCAGTGCCTGGCCGGTATGGCCTTCTCCAACGCTCTGCTGGGCATTGTCCACTCCATGGCCCATAAGACCGGCGCCGCTTACTCCGGCGGCCACATCGTCCATGGCTGCGCCAACGCCATGTACCTGCCCAAAGTCATCGCTTACAACGCCAAGGAGCCTGAGGCCGAGAAGCGCTACGGCGAGATCGCCGCGTTCCTGGGTCTGGAGCCCACCAGCAAGGCCCTGATCGCCCACATCAAGGCCATGAACGCCAAGCTGGACATCCCCACCTGCATCAAGGACTATGAGGGCGGCATCATCGACGAGAAGGAGTTCCTGGAGAAGCTGCCCCAGGTGGCCGAGCTGGCCGTGGGCGACGCCTGCACCGGCTCCAATCCCCGTCAGATCGACCCCGACACCATGGCCAAGCTGCTCAAGTGCTGCTTCTACGACGAGGAAGTGGATTTCTGATCCCATCATTTCAAACGGACAGGGCTTCTTTGGAGGCCCTGCCCTTTTTTCATGTAAGTGAAAGCCCGCCGCAGAAGGTTTCTTCCGCGGCGGGTCTTTCTTCATTCTTCCGTTTGGCAGGTTCGAAGCAGGGTCAGCAGGCTGCCGGAACGGGGCGGCAGCACAAGCACATGCCCCTCCTGGGACACCTGGAACCGGGCGGAGCCCAGCAGAAGCTGCACCCGCTCGTCCGCTTCCAGGCGGAGGGAAGCGGTGGTGTCCCCGGTATTGAAGGCGGCCAGGACCGTCTCGCCATCCACCGACCGGGTAAAGGCCAGCAGCGGCCCCTTTCCTGCCCGGTAATGGATGTCTCCCCTGCGGAGGGGCTGACACTCCCGGCGGAGGTGGCCCAGGCGGGAAAACCAGCCCAGCAGCTCCATATCCTCCCGCCCCCAGGGATAGGTGCGGCGGTTAAAGGGATCCTCAAACCCCTCCATGCCCGCCTCATCTCCGTAATAGACCGTGGGGGAACCCGGGAAGGCAAACAGCAGGGCAGCCCCCAGGCGCAGCAGTTCCTTGGCCCTTCTCCGCTGATCGGGCTCCATGCGGTAGGCCGCCCGCCACTCCCGGCTGCGCTCCCGGCAGTCCCCGCCCACCCCCAGCAGGGTGAGAATCCGGGGCGTGTCGTGGGTGCCCAGGGAATTCATGGCGGAGTAGAAGGCAAAGGGCGGATAATTTTCCCGGATGGTCTCCATCGTCTTGACAAACTGTTCCCCGTCTCCCCCCTGGAGATAGGCCAGCAGGGCGCTGCGAAGGGGATAATTCATCAGCCCGTCACAGTGTCCGCCCAGGATGTGCTTGCGGCGCACGCCGTAGGCGATCTTATTGGAGCCGTCCTCCCACACCTCACCGATGACGACGGCGTCCGGTTTTTCTTCCCGGGCCGCCTGGTGGATGCCGTGGACGAAATCATCGGGCAGCTCATCGGCCACATCCAGCCGCCAGCCGTCCGCCCCCGCCCGCAGCCACCGGCGCACCACGGAGTCCGCCCCGCCGAAGATAAAGTTCCGATAGCCGGGGTCCGATTCATTCACCGCCGGCAGGGAGTAAATGCCCCACCAGCTCTCATACCGGTCCGGCCAGTGGATGAACTGGAACCAGGAGCGGTAGGGGGAGTCCTGACTCTGGCAGGCACCCTGCTCGGGATAGAAGCCGTCCCCGTTGAAGTAGCGGCTGACATAGCCCGTGTGGTTGAACACTCCATCCAGCATCACCCGCATACCAAGCTGATGAGCTTTCTCGCACAGGGCGGAAAAGTCCTCATCGCTGCCCAGCATGGGATCCACATGGTGGTAATCGGCGGTACCGTAGCGGTGGTTTTCCGCCGCCTCAAAAATCGGGCAGAAGTAAAGGGTCTCCACCCCCAGGCTGTGGAGGTAGTCCAGCTTCTCCATGACTCCCTTCAGGTCGCCGCCGAAGAAGTCCCGGTTGCGGATCTCTCCGTTGGCATCGGGACGGTACTCAGGCTCCTCCTGCCAGGCAGCGTGTACCCACCGCCCCCCCACCATCCCTGTGGGGTCTGGGACACGGGTTCGGCGGAACCGATCGGGAAAGATCTGATAGGTCACCCCCTGGCCGAACCAGTCGGGCACCTGCTCTGCCCCGTCATACACCGTCAACTGATAGGGCCCCAGCTCCTGACGGTGGGCGCCGTCCAGCCGTTCCAGGGCAAAGGAATACCACACCAGGCCCACATAATTCCCGGTGTCCAGGGTGACGGAAAAAAGGTCCCGGTCCCCCTCCATCCCCCGCCAGCGTACCGGCAGCATTTTGATTTGATTTTCCATGGCCTCGAACCGGGCCGTCATGGTGACCCGGGAGTAGCCCATCGCCCGGGGCGGGCGGAGGGTCAGCTCCACCTCCGTCCCTGCGGGCACCGCGCCGTAGGGCGTCTTGTACCGGGCATCCCGGGAGTCGAAAATGGGTTGTTGTGACATGAGATCACCTTGGTTGATGGGATTTCAGGCGGACTCAGCTGTATTGATAGCTGCCTCCACCGATAAACTCCCGCAGCAGGGAGTCTTTGGGAACCAGCTCCGGATCGATCCCCTCAAAATACTGGAAGGCGTTTACCAGGTCCAGCAGCTCACTGCGCCGGACATTCTCCTCCGGCACCGCCTGAAGCAGAGGCAGGGCATAGGACTTCATCACGGATACTTCATAGGGGAGGGAGGAGTCAAAAATGATATTGGCCTTGTGCTTGTAAGGGGAGATATACAGCTTCTCCCCCCGCCGGACATTGGCCCACATGTCCAGTGTGTCCTCCACGTCGGTGCCCCGGAAGTTGAAATCCCGCACCGCCCGGCGGGTCAGCCGCATCCAGGTACCCTTGAACCGGAGGGTGGCCCCTTCATTCACGTTGGAGCGGGCGGAAATATACAGCTTGGTGGCCTGGGGATGCCGGTCGGCGATCTCGTCATTCAGGGCATGAATTCCCTCAAATACCGCGATCTCATTCTTCCCCAGCTTCAGCGGGGTGCCCCGGCTGTCGTTGCGCATGTGGCGGGCAAATTCATATTTGGGGATGATGATTTCCTCCCCATTGGCAAGGGCGGTAAAATGCCGGTCCAGCAGCTCCATGTCCAGGCACTTGGGGGATTCGTAATCAATATCCCCCTCCGGGGTACGGGGTGCCGTTTTGGGATTGACGGTCAGGAAGTAGTTGTCCATCGCCACGGCCCGGGTATTGATTCCCCGGCGATGCAGCTCCTCGGCAATTTTCAAGGCGGTGGTGGTTTTTCCCGATCCCGACGGCCCAGACAGCAGCACGATGGGGCTGTTTTCCAGATTCGCCAGGATCTTGTCCGCCGTCAGAGAGACCCGCTGAGCGTAATTCTCATCGCACTCGGCCAAAAACTCTTTTACGTCGCTGTTGATACGCCGGTTGATTTCCTGTAGCTGGTATGCCATAGAGACAAATCTCCTTTCCGATTCACGGTTGAACGGCCGGATTTACCGGGCACAGAAGGCAGCAATTTCCTCCTTCTGTGCCAGCACCTTCTCCAGCCCCGCCAGATAGTCGTGGGGATACTTGGGATTGGACAGCCGAAGGATGGCTCCCTTCTCCCGGTCGATCAATTTCGTCACGCCGCCGCCCCCCAGGGAGAGCACGGTTTGCAGCTCCTCCATCATGATGATGTTGTAGATGCTGGCATGGCCCGGCTTGGCCCAGCCGATGTTTTCCAGGCCGCCGGACATGTATTTCTGCCGGTACAGGTAGTAGGGGCGGTAGCCCGCCGCCTCCAGGGCGTCCAGGGAATATTCCACCATCCGGCTCACCAGTTCCCCATCCTGTCCCCCGCCCCCCTGGTTCATCAGGGTGGAGCCCTTTTTCATGGCCAGGGTATGGACGGTGATATTTTCCGGCTCCAGGGCCAGCACCCCCTCCAGGGAGCGGCGAAAGCCGTCCAGGTCGTCCCTGGGCAGCCCGGCAATCAGATCCATGTTAATGGAATCAAAGCCCACCTGCCGGGCCAGGTGATAGGCATCCACAATGTCCCGGGCAGTGTGCTTGCGGCCGATGGCCTCCAGCACAGGATCCTGCAGGGTCTGGGGGTTGATGGAGATCCGGCCGATGCCGTGACGGCGCAGCACCTCCAGTTTTTCCCGGTCAATGGTGTCCGGACGCCCGGCTTCCACCGTATACTCTACGCAGGCTTTCAGGGGCAGGTGCTCCTCTGCCGCCGTCAGCAGCCGGTCCATCTGTTCCGCCGTCAGGACGGTGGGGGTTCCGCCCCCCATATACAGGGAACGGACGGCGCTGCCCGCCTGCTCCAAGGCCTCCCCGGTACGGATGATCTCCCGCTCCAGGGCCTGGACATAGGGTTCCACCAGTTTCAGGGTGCGCCCCACATCCGCGGAAACAAAGGAGCAGTACGAGCACCGGCTGGGGCAGAAGGGAATCCCCATGT